>DASSVY010000084.1:0-3687 GCA_035705535.1 Gaiella sp.
GCGCATCGATGGCGTCTCCGGGGGAGACGGGCGGTGCGACCTCCGCACAGCCTCCGATCCACCCGCCCGAGCGGCACGTCCCGCGATCCGACTGCCGACCTGCCCTCGAGACGCTGGGAGGATCATGCGGTGGGACGCTAGATGATCGAACATCGAATGTCAATGTTCGCCGAAACGGCTTGGCTGCGTCCCTTCGCCCGCCGTCTATCCCTCCTGCCGGAACGTGCGGAAGAACGCGGCGACGTCCTCGGCGAGGAGGTCGGGCACCTCGAGTGCGGCGAAGTGGCCGCCGCGCGACATCTCGGTCCACCGGCGGACGTCGAAGAACGGCTCGGCGAGCCGGCGCGGCGGGTGGCGGGTCTCTCGCGGGAAAGAGGCGTACGCCATCGGCACCTCGATCCGGCCGTCGGGGAGCGGCCAGGGCCCGTGGCGGATCGCGTAGTACGGCCAGAAGGTCGAGTTGATCGCGCCGGTGACCCAGTAGAGCGTGATGTTCGTCAGGAGGGAGTCCATCGCGACCCAGCCCTCGAAGTCGCCGCGGTGGTCGGTCCAGGTCTGGAACTTCTCGACGATCCAGCCGGCGAGGCCGGCCGGCGAGTCGGTGAGCGCGTATGCGATCGTCTGCGGCTTCGTGCCCTGGATCGCGTGGTAGCCCGTCTCCTCCGCCTGCCAGAAGCGGAGCTCCTCCTGGTACGCGAGATCCTCCTCGGAGGGCTCGTCTCCGAGCGGGAGGTCCTGCCGGACCGGGAGGAAGTTCAGGTGGATACCGAGGAGCTTCTCGGCGTGACCGGCGGCGAGGCACCCGACGACGTAACCGCCCCAGTCGCCGCCCTGCGCGGCGAAGCGCTCGTACCCGAGCACGTCCGTCATCAGCTGCGCGAAGAGGTCGCCCATCTGCCCCACGTCGAAGCGCGGCTGGCCCGACCGATACGAGAGCGTGTAGCCGGGCAGCGACGGCGCGACGACGGTGAAGGCGTCGGCCGGGTCGCCGCCGAAGCGCTCGGGGTCCGTAAGCCGCGGGATCAGGTCGTGGAACTCCCACACCGATCCGGGCCAGCCGTGGACGAGGAGCAGCGGCATCGGATCGGGCCCCAAGCCCGGCTGGTGGATGAAATGGAGATCGACCCCCTCGAGCGGCACGCGGTACTGGTCGAGCGCGTTGAGCTCGGACTCCTGCGCGCGCCAGTCGAAGCCGTCGCGCCAGCGCTCGACGAGCGCCTGCAGGTACGCGAGGCTCGACCCGTACCGCCACTCCGAGCCGGGGATCTCGTCGGGCCAGCGCGTACGCGCGAGCCGCGCGCGCAGGTCGTCGAGCGTCTCGTCCGGGACGGCGAGCCGGAAGGGCTCGGGCGACGCGGCAGCCATCCGGTCGCTCGTCTAGAGCTCGAGGACCTCGTCGCCCACGGCGATCGAGCCGTCCGTGAGGATGTCCGCGTTGAGCCCGGCGCGATGGACGAGCTCCTTGATGATCCCGGGCCGCGTCAGCTCCTGGAGGTGGAGACACGGCTCGCAGAGCATCACGCCGTAGCACTCGACCGAGCCGACCCGGAACGTCTTCCCCACGAGGTCGTTGAGGCCGGTGCCCGTGACGGTCACCTGACGGTGCGTCGCCCCCGGCGCGAGCCCGGCCCCGCGGACTACGTCTCCCTCGATCAGCGTCAGCGCCAGACCGGGACGCGCGCCCTCGGCGAAGAAGTAGCGGTCGCCCTCGAGGCCTCTCCCGGCGATCGCGGCCGCCGCTTCGACCTCGTGCACGTCGCCGGCGTCCGGCGCGCGCAGGTGGATCGCCTCGACCTTCATGCGCCCTCCCCGTCGAAGAGGCCGTCGGCGTTCGCCTCCTTCGACCAGTGCTCCTGGGTCAGCGCGATGTGCCGGTCCATCAGCTGTCCCGCCCGATCGGCCTGGCGGGCGAGCACGGCGGAGAGGATCTCCTCGTGCTCGTTCGCGTCCTCCTCCTGCCAGCCCGGCTTCGTGCTCCGTCGCGCGAGGAGCTGGCGCCCGATGTCGAGCGACCAGAGGCCCTCGAGGACGCGGACGAACTGCTCGTTCCGCGTCGTCCGGGCGAGCTGGATGTGGAACTCTCGGCTCGTGTCGTGCGCGACCCGGGACGTCGAGGCCGTGAACTGCGCTGCGACGATCTCCTCGAGCACGCGGAGGTCGTCCTCGGTCGCGCGCTCGGTCGCGAGCCGGACGAACCCCGGCTCGAGGATCCGCCGCAGCTCGAGCCGTTCGAGCACGGCATCGAGGCGAAACGAGGCCACGAAGAAGCCGCGGTTCGCCTTGAACTCGACGAGCTCGTCGGCGGTGAGCCGGTGCAGCGCCTCGCGCACGGACGTGCGTGAGATCGCGAGCGCGTCCGCGAGATCGCCCTGCCGGAGCCGGGTGCTCGGGCCGAGCTCGCCGTCCTCGATCAGCGTGCGGATGCGGCGATACGCCACGTCGACGACGGATCCGGGGCTGATCGGCTCGAGCGCGACGGGGTTCGCATCCATGGGGCGTCGGAGTCTAGCGCATCAACCGGACGAATGTTGACATTCGATGTTCGATGTTTTAGGTTCGCGCGGTGACCGCCACGGGCCGAGGAGACCGGCTGCACGCGGCGCGGGCCCGCCCACTCCCCTCCTTCGCGGACGACCACCGTGACCCCCGGTAGGCACGGCCCGTGGCCGATCCTCGCCGGCCGGAGCGCGGTCGTCACCGGCGGCGCGAACGGGATCGGGGCGGCCGTCGTGCGCGAGCTGGCGGCTGCCGGCACGTCCCCCGGCGTCGTCCTCGATCTCGAGCCCTCGCTCGGACGCCGCACCGCACCGGACGGCTGGCGCGAGGTCGCGGTCGACCTGCGCGACGACGACTCGATCCGGTCGGCGTTCGCCGAGGCTCGAGACGTCGTCGGCGGCACGATCGACGTTCTCGTCGCCGTCGCGGGGATCGTCCCGGCCTGGACCGGGATCGCGGATCTCGACCCGGACGTGTGGGACGACGTCTTTCGCGTGAACGCGCGCGGCGTGATGCGCACCGTGCAGGAGGCCGAGCCAGCGCTCTCGGACGGCGGCGCGATCGTCGTGATCGCGTCCCAGAACGCCTGGCGCGGGAACGAGAACCTCGCGAGCTACGTCGCGAGCAAGCATGCCGCGCTCGGCCTCGTGCGGTCGCTCGCCCTCGAGCTCGGCGTCCGCGGGATCCGCGTCAACGCGATCGGGCCCGGGTCGATCGCGACGGAGGCGTACCGCGCCCGGCTCAAGGCCCGCGAGGACGCGGGCGGGCGCACCGTGGAGGAGGCTCTCACGGCGGAAGGGCTGACCACGCCGCTCCAGCGCCTGGCAACGGCCGAGGAGGTCGCCCGGGTGGTGCTCTTCCTCGCGAGCGACCTCGCCTCCGGCGTCAGCGGCCACATCGTCCCCGTCGGCTCGCCGTTCGTATGAGCGGCGTCGGAGGGCCGGAGCGCGCGGCGCTCGTCACGGGCGGCGCGCGCGGGATCGGACTCGCGATCGTCGAGGCCCTTGCGGAGCGCGGCGACCGCGTCACGATCGCCGACCTCGATCTCGACCGCGCGACCCGGTCGGCCGCCGAGCTCGAGGCGCGCGGCCACCAGGTCGCCGCGGTGGCGCTCGACGTCACGGACGTCGAGCAGGTGCACCGCGTCCTCGGCGAGGTCGACGCGCAGACGCCGCTGACGACCGTCGTCTG
>DASSVY010000085.1:0-10955 GCA_035705535.1 Gaiella sp.
CGGGGTGTCAACACCCTCGCCGACGCGGTCAAGGTGACGCTCGGCCCGAAGGGCCGCTACGTCGTCCTCGACAAGAAGTTCGGTGCGCCGACGATCACGAACGACGGCGTCACGATCGCCCGCGAGATCGAGGTCGAGGACCCGTTCGAGAACCAGGGCGCGCAGCTCGTCCGCGAGGTCGCCACGGCGACCAACGACGTCGCCGGTGACGGCACGACGACGGCGACCGTGCTCGCACAGGCGATCGTCCGGGAGGGCCTCAAGAACGTCGCCGCAGGCGCCAACCCGATGGGGCTCAAGCGTGGCATCGAGACGGCCGTCGAGGCCGTCGTCGCCGACCTCAAGAAGCAGTCGGTCGAGGTCTCCGGCAAGGAGGACATCGCCCGGGTCGCCACCATCTCGTCGCGTGAGCGCGAGATCGGCGACGTGATCGCGGACGCGATCGAGAAGGTCGGCAAGGACGGCGTCGTGAACGTCGAGGAGGGCCAGACGTTCGGCCTCGACCTCGAGTTCACGGAGGGCATGCAGTTCGACAAGGGCTACCTGTCGCCGTACATGATCACCGACGCCGAGCGCATGGAGGCCGTGCTCGACGACCCGTACGTCCTGATCGCGAACCAGAAGGTGGGCGCGGTCAAGGACCTCCTCCCGGTGCTGGAGCAGGTCATCCAGGCCGGCAAGCCGCTGCTGATCGTCGCCGAGGACGTCGAGGGCGAGGCCCTCGCGACCGTCGTCGTCAACAAGCTCCGCGGCGTCTTCACCGCCGTCGCCGTCAAGGCGCCGGGCTTCGGCGACCGCCGCAAGCGCATGCTCGAGGACATCGCGATCCTCACGGGCGGCGAGGTGATCACCGAGGAGATGGGTCTCAAGCTCGAGAACACGAAGCTCTCGCAGCTCGGCCGGGCCCGCAAGATCGTGATCGACAAGGACTCGACCACGATCGTGGACGGGGCCGGCGACTCCGAGGCGATCAAGGGCCGCATCAAGCAGCTGAAGGCGGAGGTCGAGAACACCGACTCCGACTTCGACCGCGAGAAGCTCCAGGAGCGGCTCGCGAAGCTGGCAGGGGGTGTGGCGGTCGTCAAGGTCGGCGCCGCGACCGAGACCGAGATGAAGGAGAAGAAGCACCGCGTCGAGGACGCGCTGCAGGCGACCCGCGCGGCGCTCGAGGAGGGCATCGTCGCCGGTGGCGGTGTCGCGCTCCTGAACGCGGGAGACTCGGTACGGAAGGGCTTCGAGGTGCTCGAGGGCGACGAGAAGACCGGCTCGTCGATCATTCTCCGCTCGCTCGAGGAGCCTGTCCGTCAGCTCGCCTACAACGCGGGGCTCGAGGGCTCCGTCGTCGTCAACCAGGTCCGCTCGGCCAAGAAGGGCCAGGGCCTGAACGTCGACACCGGTGAGATCGAGGATCTCGTCAAGTCCGGGATCATCGACCCGACCATGGTGACCCGCTCGGCGCTGCAGAACGCCGCGTCGATCGCGAAGAACATCCTCACCACGGAGGCGATCGTCGCCGAGCCGCCCGAGAAGGCGGCCGCCCCGATGGGCGGCGGTATGCCGGACATGGGCGGGATGATGTAAGACCCGTGGGGGAACCCCGCGGTTCCCCCACGAGCCCCTCCTTCCGCGCAGCTCACGGATCGAGCGGGCTTGGGCTCGCGCCGGGCAAAGCCCGGCTCCGCCCATGTGAAGCACTGTTCACAGGTCGATGTGTGAGGGGCCGGCTCGCCGGCCCCTCGCGGTCTCCGGTGTCGAGCATCGGCCGGAAAGCCGGCTCGGGCCGCGCGCGCTCGCTTTCGTGAATTGCTCTGAGGAAGAGTGGGTTCCGGTCGCGGAGCGAGCGCGTCTGGCGGAGGAGATCGGTGCGCACGTCAGGGTGCGGCTTCCCAGCGTCGGCTCCTCACCCTGAGGTCAACACCCGAGCGCGGCGTTCAGCACGCGACATGCTTCGGCCATCCGTGCCGGCGAGAGCGTGACCACCCTTCGTCGTAGCGCCGCACGCTCGATCGTGTGGACGTTGTCGAAGTTGACGACGCAGGGTGACGGAACTCCGTCCTTCGCGGGTGTCAGCTCGAGCTCGGAAACAAGCCCGCGGACGGTTCGTGTCAAGGCTGCGACCACCACGCTGCCGATCCGCTCCGCAACCGGGTCACGGGTCAGGACGAGAACCGGGCGGTCGCCGCCCGGCGTCGCGGCGAACCAGATCTCACCCCGCATCGACCCAGTCCGACCAGTCTTCCGCCGGTCCCCAGTCTGCGATCTCCGAGAGCGCGCTCTCGCCGTCGTCGAGCGGGAAGGCCACCCATGCGGTGACGTCGTCCTCGGCGGCCAGGCGAACGAGATGGAGCCGGAGCGCATCGCGGAGAAGCTCCGAGCGGTCTACCCCGAGCCTGTCCGCCCATTGCCGTGCCTTCGCCGCCTCGTCGACGCCGACCCGGAAGCTCAGCATCGTCATACAGACATATTACCACGTAATACATCCGCCCGATACCCGGTCTCGCCCGTGATTCGCAAGAATCGCGGCCATGACGCTTTGGTCAGGCCGCGCCGAGGGCGAGCTCGATCCCGCCGTGTGGGAGCTCCTGCGCGTCGACGATCTCGAGCTGCTTCCTTACGACTGCGCAGCCACGGCCGAGCATGCAGCGCGGCTGCACGGCGCGGGGCTGCTCACGGCGGACGAGCTGAGCGAGGTGGAGGAGCGGCTGTCGGCGATCGCGCACGAGCCTGACGCGATCCTCTCTTCCGACGAGGACGTCCATTCGGCGATCGAGCGGCTCCTCGGGCCTGTCGGCAAGAAGATCCACGCAGGTCGCTCGCGAAACGACCAGGTCGCCGCAGCGATGCGTCTCTACGTCGCCGACGCCTGCGAGGGCGCCCGGGAGGCGATCGACGCCCTCGCTCTCGTCGCGTTGTCGTTCGCCGAGACGGAGGCGGACACGCTGATGCCCGGCTACACGCACCTCCAGCGTGGCCAGCCGATCACGCTCGGGCACCATCTGCTCGCCTGGGTCGAGATGCTCGAACGCGACCGGACGCGGTTCGCGGCCGCACACGAAGCCGCTGCGCAGAGCCCGCTCGGCTCCGGTGCGCTCGCAGGGACGACGCTCGGCATCGATCCGCCGGAGGCGCAGTCGCGCAACTCGATCGACGCGGTCTCGGACCGCGACTTCGCCCTCGACTACCTGTACGCGGCCGCGATGCTCTTCCAGCACCTCTCCCGCATCGGCGAGGAGATCGTGCTCTGGTCGACCGCGGAGTTCGCGTTCGTCCGGCTCCCCGAGACCGCCTCGACAGGCTCGTCGATGATGCCGCAGAAGCTCAACCCGGACGTCGCCGAGCTCGTCCGGGGCAAGGCGGGGACCGCGATCGGCCGTCTCACGGGGCTCCTCGTGACCGTCAAGGGTCTCCCACTCGCCTACGACCGCGACCTGCAGGAGGACAAGACACCGGTCTTCGCGATGCGGCGCGACGTGCGCCTCGCGCTGCAGGGGATGACCGTGCTCGTCAGCGGGCTCGCGGCCGATCGGGAGCGGCTGGCTGCCGCGGCATCCGATCCACTCCTCCTCGCGACCGACGTCGCCGAGGATCTCGTGCGCGGCGGCATCCCGTTCCGGGACGCCCACGAGCAGGTCGCCATGTCGGTACGCGACGGGACGTTCGAGCCGACGGGCACACCCGAGGAGAGCATCGAGGCGCGCGGTGCGCCCGGCCCCGGCGGTGTCCACGAGGCGATCGCCGCCGCGCGTAAGCGCTTCGGCGGGCGCTGACCGCTCCGCTCGTCGGCGTGACGCGGGAGGGGGTCGGCGGCGTATCTCCGGAAACCGACTCCGGAGGTCGTCGAGATGAAGAAGATCGCAGTCGTGCTGGGGCTCCTCGTAGCCGCCGCAGCAGCCGTCGCCGTGCTCCAGCCGAGCGGAGCGGGGGCGGTCGACCCGCCGACGACGACCGACTCGGTCACCGTGAGCGGCGAGGGCGTCGTCCTCGCCGTGCCCGACCGCGCCGAGATCTCGGCCGGAGTCGAGACGCGCGCGCAGACGGCGAAGGCGGCCCTGCAGGCGAACGCGACGGCGATGGAGCGCGTCCTGCAGGCGCTCCGCGGCGGCGGCGGGACCGACGTGACGACCCAGTCGGTGTCGCTCTCGACCTCCTTCGACAACCAGGGCGCGCCGAACGGCTTCGTCGCCTCGAACATCGCCTCGTCCACCGTCGCGTTCGACAAGGCGGGGAGCCTCATCGACGCCGCGGTCGCGGCCGGCGCGAGCACCGTCTACGGCCCCTCCCCGTCGAGGTCCGACGCCGATGCGCTCTACCGGCAGGCCCTCGGAAAGGCGGTCGCCGACGCGGCGCAGCGCGCGGGAGTCCTCGCCAAGGCTGCGGGTCGTGAGCTCGGGCGCGTCACGTCGATCTCCGAGTCGGGCTCCGCGCCGGTGCCGATCTTCGCGAAGGCGGCGGCGGATGCGGCGACGCCGGTCGAGTCCGGCCCGCAGGAGACGACCGCGTCGGTCAGCGTCACCTACGAGCTGCGCTGACCGTACGAGGGTGCCGGGAGCGCGGCTCCCGGCACCCTCCCGGTGGCTATCCGGTCGCGGGAGCGGCCGCCGAGGCGGGTGGTGCGCTCGGCGCGCGGATCCCATGTGTCCCGTGGTGCTCCGTGCCGTACCCGCCCGGGACCGGGATGTAGAACTCGGGATAGCCCCACATCCCGTGCTCGGAGACGTCGAGCCCCATGCCCTCGACATGCGGCTCGGTGCGGATCCCGACGGTCACCTTCATCAGCCCGAGGACGAGGAACGAGGCCGTGAACGTGAACGCCCCGACCGCGACGAGTCCGAGCGCCTGGATGCCGAGCTGATGGAAGCCGCCGCCGTAGAGGAGGCCGCCACGGCCGGTCCCGAGCTTCTCGGCGAGCTCGGGGACGGTCAGGAACCCGAGCGCGAGCGTGCCCCAGACGCCGGACATCCCGTGCGCTGCGAGCGCGCCGACCTGATCGTCGATCCCGGCTCGCTCGACGAGAAGCGAGCCCAGCACGACGATCACGCCCGCGACGAACCCGATCACGATCGCGGCCCACGGTGCGACGAAGGCACAGGCCGCGGTGATCGCCACGAGCGCCGCGATCGCGCCGTTGAGCATCATCGAGAGGTCGGGCTTCTTGATCACGATCCACGACGCCGTCACCGCGCCGAGGACGCCCGCTGCGGCCGCGAGGTTCGTGTTCATCGCGACGTAGGCGAAGAACCCGACCCCGCCGAAGTCGACGCTCAGCGTCGAGCCCGGGTTGAACCCGAACCAGCCGAACCAGAGGATGATCACGCCGAGGGTCGTGTAGGCCATGTTGTGCCCGGGGATCGGCTGGGGCTTGCCGTCGACGAACTTCCCGATCCGCGGGCCGAGGAGCAAGGCACCCGCGAGGCCCGCGAGTGCACCCTGGTAGTGCACGACCGTCGAGCCGGCGAAGTCCTGCATGCCCTTCGAGAAGAGCCAGCCGTCGGGGCTCCACACCCAGTGCGAGACGACCGAGTAGATCAGCGTGAAGACGACGCCGAACACGATGTACACCCAGAGCCGCGTCCGCTCGGCCATCGCCCCCCAGACGATCGCGAGCGAGACGGCCGCGAAGGCGACCTCGAAGAGGTAGCCGGCCGCGCCGGGGATCGAGCCGAACCACGAGAACGGCTCTGCCCCGATCGCGAGAAGCTGGTCGACCGTCGGCACAAAGCCGGAGCCGCCGACGAGCGCACCACCCCCGTCTCCGAACGCGATCCCGAACCCGACGAGGTAGTAGACGATCGAGACGACACCGAGGATGAGGACGTTCTTCGCGGCGATGTGGCCGACGTTCTTCATCCGTGTCAGGCCCGCTTCGAGGAACGCGAAGCCGGCCTGCATGAACAGCACGAGGATCGCCGCGAGGACGACCCAGATCGTGCTCGCCGCGAACGCGAGTTCCTTCGTGCTCATGTGACCTCCACCCGCTCGAGCTTCCGACCGGTCCGGTTGTGCGTCACGGCGTAGACCGGCGACATCCAGCAGATCCCGTCGCCGTTGACGTGGCCGGTGCGGGCGGCGTCCGCGATCGCCGTGATCACCTCCTCGGCGATCTCGTCGCGGACGACGAACGTGAGATGCGCCTTCGGGAGGAACCGCGACTCGAACACGCGACCGCGGTACTCGTGGGTGATCCCCTTCTCGCGTCCGTGACCGACCGCCTCGAGCACCGTGACCCCGACGTGGCCCGTCTCGGACTCGACCGCTTCCATCACGGTCTCAACGCGGTCTCTGACGACGACCGCCTCCACCTTCATCACCTCCGCTCACCTCCCTCTCCTTCGGACCAACGAAAAACGCCCCACCACTCCCACGGAGTGATGAGGCGCCAGTGCCAGCGGCGGAACGACGTCGTCCCGGCCTGCGCCCCACGATAGAGAAGGCGACGGGCGGCGCGCAAGTGCGCCGCGTTCGAGAGCGACGCTGGTGCGGTTCTCCGTACCCCGGGCGGCGTGAGGAGGGTGGTACCCTCGCGACACGATGCTGCTCGGTATCTAGGACATCCGTTGCCGAGGCCCGCCTGGGGCGTGCCTCTTTTCTCGCACGTCCTGGGACCGCCGTTCGAAGGGAGAGCACCATCGTGATCCAGCTGCTGTCGCCCGTTCCGCCCGACGTCCTCGCCGTCGAGGCGCGCGGTCTCCGCAAGGAGTTCGTCCGCAAGGACCGCCGCCATGGCAGGCGGCGTGTGGCGGCGCTCGCCGATGTCACGCTCGAGCTCTCGCGCGGCGAATGCGTCGCGATCCTCGGGCAGAACGGCTCCGGCAAGTCGACGCTCGTCCGTCTGCTCTCGACGCTCCTCCTGCCCGACGGCGGGAGCGCGAGCGTCTTCGGCTATGACGTCGTGCGCCGCGACAAGGACGTCCGCCGGCTCGTGAACCGCGTCTCGGTCGAGGCCAGCTTCTTCAAGAAGATGTCGCCGTCCGAGAACCTCCATTACGCGGCGCGCTTCTACGGCATGGGGCCGTCGGAGACGAGCGAACGGATCCCCGAGATCCTCGGCCGGGTCGGATTCCCGCCCGACCGGCGCGGCGAGCCGATGGAGAACCTCTCCCGTGGCATGCAGCAGAAGGTCGCGCTGGCACGCGCGCTCCTGACGTCACCGGTCCTGCTCCTGCTCGACGAGCCGACGACGGGCCTCGACCCGCGATCGAAGCTCGAAGTGCAGGAGTTCATCCGCGAGATGCGGGCGGTGCACGACTCGACGATCCTGCTCTGCACCCACGACCTCGGCGAGGCCGAGTCGCTCGCGGAGCGCGTGGGCATCCTCGACCGCGGCGAGTTGCTGGCGCTCGAGCCCGCCGACGAGCTCAAGGCGCGCTACGACGCAGCGACGCTGGAGGAGGCGTTCTTCGCGGCGACGGGCCGCGGGTTCGAGGACGAGGAGGACGAGCACGACGCGGAGGAGAGGAAGGTGCTCGCATGAGAGCCGTCGCGCTTTCCGTCAGGCATGAGCTGATCGGCCTCGCCGGGGTCGTCGAGCGGAACGTCTACCTCACGCGCCGGTACATCTACTGGGACCTCGCGTTCTTCGTCTGGACGGTCGCGAACACCCTCACGATCGTCTTCATCGCGAAGGGAATCGAGGCCGCAGGCGGCAACATCGACGTCGATCGCGCGACCACGACGCTCCTGATCGGTGCGGTCGTGTGGGCGTACCTCGGGATCATCTTCGAGTTCCTCACGGAGACGGTCGCCTGGGAGCGGTGGGAGGGAACCATCGAATACACCTTCATGGCGCCGCTCTCACGCGCGATGCATCTGGGCGGCTCGGGCGTGTTCGCCGTGCTGTACGGGCTCGTCCGCGCGATTCTCCTGTTCGTCGTCGTCGCTGCTTTCTTCGGCCTCGAGTTCGAGGACTCGAACTTCGCGGCGGCGCTCGTGATCCTCGTCGTCGCGTCGATCTCGTTCTTCGGGATCGGGATGATGACCGCCGTCCTGCCGCTGATCTCGCCCGAGAAGGGCGCGCAGCTCGGCTTCGTCGCCCAGGGGATGCTGCTCGTCGTCTCGGGCGTCTACTACCCGGTGAGCGTCCTGCCGGAGTGGATGCAATGGCTCGCAAAGATCTCGCCGGCGACCTACGCGCTCGAGGGGATCCGCGCGGCGATCCTCGACGGAGCCTCGCTCGGCTCGCTCTGGCACGACATCTGGCCGTTGCTCGTGATCGGAGCGGTCTGCATCCCGCTCGGCCTCGCGATCTTCAACCGCGGCGAGGTGTACGCGAAGCGGAACGGGAAGCTGAAGCGGTCGGGCTGAGTTCTGGGCCCGCTCAGTGGCGGACGCGGCGCTGGATAACGGCCGGGATCGGCCGGGGGAGTGGCAGCAGGCCGGAGCGGAGCGCGAGCGCGACCGCGTGCGTGCCGTTCCGCGCGCCGAGCTTCGCGATCACGCGCTTGCGGTAGCTCTTGACCGTCTCCGAGGAGAGGAACAGACGGGCGCCTGTCTGGGCGGCGGTCTCGCCGTCGGCGGCGCCCGCGAGGATCTCCGTCTCGCGCGGCGTGAGGGGCTCGCCCTCGAGGATCTCCCCCAGAAGCGACGTCACGCGGCACGCCTCCGTAACCGCGTCGACCCCGTGTGCACGAGGGTGTGGACCCGTCCGGCGCTGACGCCGAGGTCGCGCGCGACCTCCGCCGCGGTCTCGCCGTCGACGGTCGTCCTGACGAGCGCGACGCGCTCGCCGGCGGGGAGGGTGGCGAGCACGCGGAGGCGCTCGAGGCTCTCGAGGGTGACGTCGGGGGTCGGGCGGGGATCCGGCGGGTCGAAGCGGATCCGTCCGTCGCCGTCGCGGGCGGGGCCGATGTCGTCGAAGCTGACGACGTCCGCGTAGGCGCCGTCGCCGAGGGAGCTCCGCCGGGCACGCGAGCGGATTGCATCGAGGATCGCCCCCCGCACGTAGCGGAGCGCGAAGGCGGGGAAGGGCACGCCGTACTTCGGGTCGTAGCGGCGCGCCGCCTTCACGAGCGCCAGGTTCCCATCGCCGACCAAATCCTCCTGGTCGAATCGCGTGTGGCGCCATCGTGCGGCTTCTCGTCGTGGCAGGTGGAGCGCCTGCTCGACGAGGTGCTCCTGACTCATGCGCGTACCGACGACGTCCTCCTCGGTCGGGAACAGAACGCGCAGGAGCAGCCGCCGGCAAGGCTCAGCTTCCTTGGGGGGCTGGGGGTGCTTTGCACGACGGCGTGCTCGCTGCGGGCGGTTGTGGGGGCAACCGCGGGGGATGGAAGGCGAGACCTTATCGCGCTTCTCGGCGGTGCGTCCTGTGAACGGGAGTCAACACTCGTCGCGGCTGACATGCCGCCGTGCGCGGTGCTAGTCTCCGGCCTGTCTTCGAGGCAATGGGGCCTCGGGCGCGGAGCACCCGTGCCCGGGGCTTTTTGCGTTTCCAGGGAGGAGAACGGCAATGGCGAGAGCGAGAAGCACCGGGGCGGCGAGCCGCTCCACGATGGTGAAGTCCAAGGACCGCGCGACGTCGACGGTCGCGTCGCGGCGGGCCGTGCTGAAGCGGATGCGCGAGGAGAACGTCGAGCACGTCCTGCTCTGGTTCACGGATCTGGAGGGCCATCTCAAGTCCTTCGCGGTGACGCCGGCCGAGATGGAGGGCGCGCTCGACGACGGGATGGGGTTCGACGGGTCCTCGATCACGGGCTTCAACGCGATCGAAGAGTCGGACATGGTCGCGATCCCCGACCCGGCCACGTTCCAGCTGATGCCCCGACCGGTGGACGAGCACGGACATGCGATCGGCTCGCCGGTCGCGCGGATGATCTGCGACGTCGTCAAGCCGGACGGCGTGCCGTACGAAGGCGACCCGCGCTACGTCCTGCGTGCGGCGCTCGACCGCATGCGGAAGCTCGGCTTCGACGCCTTCAACGTCGGCCCGGAGCTCGAGTACTTCCTCTTCGAGGACGACCGGGACACGAAGACGCTCGACGAGGGCGGCTACTTCGCGATGACCGCCCAGGACGCGGCGACCGAGGTGCGAAACGACACGATCAACGCGCTCGAGTCCGTCGGAATCCCGGTCGAGTACCACCACCACGAGGTCGCCCCCTCGCAGCACGAGATCGACATGCGCTACGCGGACGCGCTCGCGATGGCCGACCACACGATCACGTACCGCCTGATCGTGAAGGAAGTCGCCGCCTGGCACGGCTACTACGCGACGTTCATGCCAAAGCCGCTCTTCGGCGAGAACGGGTCGGGCATGCACACGCACATGTCGCTGTTCAATCGCGGCCGCAACCAGTTCTTCGACGCGAAGGACCCGCACCACCTGTCGAAGACCGCGAAGGGCTTCATCGCGGGCCTCCTCGTGCACGCGCGTGAGATGTCGGCGGTGCTTGCCCAGTGGGTCAACTCCTACAAGCGGCTGGTCCCGGGGTTCGAGGCGCCGGTCTACGTCGCCTGGTCGCAGCGGAACCGTTCTGCGCTGATCCGCATCCCGCTCTACAAGCCGGGTGCGGAGCAGGCGACCCGGGCGGAGATCCGCTGCCCCGACCCGGCGTGCAACCCGTACCTCGCCTTCGCGGCGCTGCTCCATGCCGGGCTCGAGGGGATCGAGAAGGAGTACGAGCTGCCGGACGAGATGACGACGAACCTCTACCGCCTCTCGGCCGAGGAGCGCGAGGAGCGCGGGATCGTCGCGCTACCCGGGTCGCTCGGCGAGGCCGTTGAGGAGCTCGCGGGCTCGGCGCTGATGCGGCTGGCTCTCGGTGAGCACATCTTCCCGCGCTACGTCGAGCTGAAGCGGCGCGAGTGGGACGAGTACCGCATCCAGGTGACCGAGTGGGAGAAAGACCGTTATCTGAGCAGTCTCTAGCCTCGCAGGTCGGGATCCGCAGGAGCGGATCCCGACCGCGAAACCCCCGGCCTGCGGCCGGGTACACCCCTGAAGCCGCCTACTTCGTGGC
>DASSVY010000086.1:0-3949 GCA_035705535.1 Gaiella sp.
TGACAGCGGCCGGATCGTCCGTCCGCCAGAGCGCTACGATCATCACGGAGAACATCGTCACGGCGGCGATCAGCGCGACCGCGGAGATCAGGTGGAACGCGAGGATCCAGTCGTTGAGATCCATCGCGCGGAACCTACTGCAGACTCCTGTCCGAGTTCAACCGGGGGTGCGGCGGGGGCGGGGCATGATTGGCGGCGTGCGGGTCGAGCTGCTCCAGGGCGACATCACGGCGCAGGAGGTCGACGCGATCGTCAACGCGGCGAACTCGTCGCTCCTCGGCGGCGGCGGCGTCGACGGCGCGATCCACCGGAAAGGAGGACCGGAGATCCTCGAGGAGTGCCGTGCGCTCCGGGCGGAGCGCTACCCGGACGGCCTGCCGGCGGGCGACGCGGTCGCGACGACAGCGGGGAACCTGTCGGCGCGCTGGGTGATCCACACCGTCGGGCCGGTCTGGGATCCGCGCGAGGCCGAGGTTCGGGCCGCGACGCTCCGCTCCTGCTACGCGCGCTCTCTCGAGGTCGCGAACGAGCTCGGCGCCACGACCGTTGCATTCCCGCTGATCTCCTCCGGCGCGTTCGGCTGGCCGCTCGAGGACGCCGTCTTGCAGGCGCTGACCGCGCTCGCAGGCGCGGAGACGGCCGTCGACGAGGCACGGCTCGTGCTGTTCGGCCACGAGACGCTGGCTGTTGCCGAGCGAGTGCGGGGGACAGGGTAGGAGTCAGGCGGGCTCGAAGCGGACGAGGCGCTGCATCACGTCGGCGTCCGTGAGCCGCACGCGGATCCGGCCGCCGAGGGGAAGGTCGTCGCCGGTGCAGCGCGCGGTGACGGCGGGCTCCCGGAGCGCGACGGTCGCGCCGCCGCGGCGGCTGTGCACCTCGACGACGATCGCCTCGAACGTCTCGCCGATCCGCGGCGCGAGGAGCGCTGCCTCGACGATCGAGACGATCCCCGCCTCGTACTGGCCGGCTCGCCCGCCGGTGACCGCCATCGTCTCGGGCAGTGTCCAGAGCTCGGCGCGCGCCCATTCCGGGATCTCGGCGCCGGCCGCGAGCGCGAGGCAGATCTCGCCGACATAGCGGTCGACGAGCCGTCGCAGCGGCGCGGTCGTGTGCGTGTACGTCGAGGCGAGCGGCGAGTGGACCGGGTCCTCGGGCGGATCGCCGTCGAACGACGCGTAGCCCGAGCCGCGCAGCAGACTGGTCGCCTCGACGAGGAGCGCCGCCTGCCGCCCGACGAACGGGCTGAGGCTGCGGACGAACGCCTGATAGGCGACGCCGTCGGGCCACTCGACGCGCAGCGCCTGCGCGGTCAGCTCGAGGCGCTTCAGGCGATCGGGATCGGGCGGGGGGACCGTCCGCAGGACGCCGACGCGACCGCCGAGCTGGAGCTCCGCCGCGGCCATCCCGGTCAGCAGCGAGATCTGCGCGTTCCAGCCCTCGATCGGCAGCGGCGCGCGGAAGCGCAGCCCGTAGCGCCGATCGTCGTGCGTGACGAGCTGCTCCGGCAGGGCCAGGCTCACGCCGCCGCGGCGCTCCTCACGCTGCTCGCGGAGGATTCCGATCTCGCGCAGGAGACGCAGCTGCTCGGCAGCGCTCCCGTCGTCGAGCGCCGTCTGGGCGCTGACGTAGTCGAGCTTCGCGCGGCTGCGGACGAGCGCCCGGTGGACGTGGACCGCCGTGCCCTCGCCGGTCTCGTCGACGTCCATCGTCCACACGAGCGCCGGCCGGGTCTCAGCGGGGAGCAGGCTCGCGGCGCCCTCCGAGAGCACCGGCGGGTAGAGGCGCACGTTGACGTCCGGCGCGTAGAGGGTCGTGCCGCGCTCGTGCGCCTCGAGGTCCATCGGCCCACCGGCCTCGACGAACGCCGCAACGTCCGCAATCGCGTACTTCACGCGGTATCCGTCGCCGCGCCGCTCGAAGTGGAACGCCTGGTCGAGATCCATCGACCCCTCCGGGTCGAGTGTCACGAACGGCGTGTCGGTCTCGTCCACGTCCGGCAGCCGCGGCGCACGCGCCACCTGTTCCGCCTCCGCGAGCACCTCGTCGGAGAACTCGCGCGGGATCTTCAGCTGGCGGCGAAGCTCCGTGAAGGCTGCCTTCACCTCCGGGCTGTCGGTCGTCAGGCGGTACGAGCGGGCCGGCACGCCGGGAGCGTACGCGTGCAGACTGTCGCGAACGAGGGAGGTGGACGTGGACGAGCGCGAGTTCGACGTTGTCGTGATCGGCGCCGGGGCGCCCGGCGAGGTGAGCGCGGGGAGGCTTGGCGAGGCGGGCGTGTCGGTCGCCATCGTCGAGGAGCGGCTCGTCGGCGGCGAGTGCTCGTTCTATGCCTGCATGCCCTCCAAGGCGCTGCTCCGGCCGCTCGAGATCCGCGCGGAGGCGGCGCGGGTGAAGGGCGTGCAGGTCGGCGACGAGCTCGACGTGCCGGTCGTCCTCGCGCGCCGCGACGAGGTCATCCACGACCTCGACGACTCGACGCAGCTCCCCTGGCTCGCCGATCGCGGCGTGACGCTCGTTCGCGGGCACGGACGGCTCGACGGGGAGCGCCGCGTCACCGTCGGCGACGAGGCGCTCGTCGCACGGAAGGCGGTCGTCGTCGCGACGGGCAGCGCGGCGGCGATCCCGCCGCTCCCCGGCCTCGCGAACTCACGCCCGTGGACGAACATCGAGGCGACGACGGCGAAGCAGGTTCCCGGCCGGCTGGCGATTCTGGGCGGGGGCGTCGTCGGCGTGGAGATGGCGCAGGCGTGGGCCGCGCTCGGCTCGCAGGTGACGCTCGTCCACCGCGGCGACCGGCTGATCGAGCGCGAGGAGCCCTTCGCGGGCGAGCAGGTCGCCGCTGCGCTCCGCGAGTACGGCGTCGACCTCAGGTTCGAGACGAGCGTCGCGTCGGTCTCGCGGAACGGGGCGGTCACGCTCGAGTTGGAGGGCGGCGGCTCGGTCGAGGCGGACGAGCTGCTCGTCGCGATCGGACGCGCGCCGCGGACGGCGGACGTCGGGCTCGACACCGTCGGGCTCGAGCCGGGCAAGCACGTGCAGGTCGACGAGTCGCTCCGCGTCCCGGGAAAGGACTGGCTCTATGCGGTCGGCGACGTCAACGGCCGCGCGCTCCTCACGCACATGGGCAAGTACCAGGCGCGGCTCGCGGCCGACGCGATCATGGGCAAGACGGTCCGGCTGCGCTCCGACGGCGGCGCCTCGCCGCGCGTGATCTTCACCGATCCCCAGGTCGGGGCCGTCGGCCTGACGCTCGCGGCCGCCGAGGAGGCGGGGCTGCGCGTGCGGGCGGTCGAGGTCGACACGGGCGGGAACGCCGGCGGCTCCTTCGTCGGCAAGAACGCGCCCGGCACGGCGCGGCTCGTCGTCGACCAGGACCGGCGCATCGTGGTCGGCGCGACGATCACCGGCCCCGAGATCGCCGAGGCGCTCCACGCGGCGACCGTCGCCGTCGTCGGCGAGGTGCCGCTCGACGACCTCTGGCATGCGGTGCCGGCGTTCCCCACACGGTCGGAGCTGTGGCTCCGTCTCCTCGAGGCGTACGGCCTCTGAGAGAGCCCGATCCCTCGTCCGAGGGATGGCCGCCCGCGGCCCGATGGATCACAAGGTGACAAGCACCTCAGGGATTGGGGGAGATCGATGGGGGAAGGGGGGAAGCGATGGCTTCCGCCTCGCTCGAACGGAGCGATCGCGGCGAGCTCGGCCGGATCCAGAAGTGGCGCCTGGAGGAGCTCCTTCGCGCCGGATACGCGCTGCCCGATGCGCTGGAGATCGCGGTGCACACCGAGGTCGACCTGCACCGGGCGACGAGCCTCCTCGAACGGGGCTGCCCGAGCTCGACGGCGGTGCGGATAGTCATCTAGTGGACGCGTCCGTAAGGTCGGTCGTGGTTGGCGGTTCGCAGACCGAGCAGCCCTAGGACGCAGGGAGCCCCGATACCTTCGGGTATCGG
>DASSVY010000087.1:0-2392 GCA_035705535.1 Gaiella sp.
CGGCCGCCAGCTTCCCCACCACGACGCCCGCCCGCCCGAGCGGTTCTTCCTCGACTTCATGTACGGCCCCGAGCCCCGCGTCCAACGCCTCCGGGACGGCGAGGAGCTGACGTTTGAGACGACGCTGTTCTCCAACGTCAACGCCGCGATCCCCCGCTGGGCGCTCGAGCGTTTCCCGTTCCGCGACGACCTCTCGATGAGCGAGGACCAGGAGTGGTCGCGCCGCGCGCTCCGGGCGGGCTTCTCGCTCGTCTACGAGCCGGAGGCAGCGGTGAGGCACTCCCACGCGTACACGGTTCGCTCCGCCTTTCGGCGGTTCTTCGACTCCGGCGTGTCGGCCGAGCATGCCTACGTGGAGGGCGACGCCTCGCGCGCCGCTCTCCGCCGCGCAGGTGCCCGTTACGCCCGCGAGGAGCTCGCATGGCTCTGGACGACCGGGCGCCGCCGCTGGATCCCCTACACGGCCGTTTACGAGCTCGGCAAGTTCGCCGGGCTCCAGCTCGGGCTTCACCACCGTCGGCTTCCCGGCTCCCTCACGCGGCGGCTGTCGGCCTACGACACGGGGTGAGCCGCGAGGACGTCCTCGCGGACGTCGCAGCCCCAGCCCGGGCCCGACGGGACGACGAGCTCGCCGTCGCTCACCTCGGGAACCGCGGTGGTCAGCTCCTCGCGCCACGGGACGTCGTCCACGTCGATCTCGAGGAGCCGCACGTTCGGGATCGCCGCGCACCACTGCGCCGCGATGAAGGTCGCGAGGTGGCTGTAGTAGTTGTGCGGCGCGCAGGCGACCTCGTGGGTCTCGGCGAGCGCGGCGATCTTCAGCGACTGCACGAACCCGTTCCAGATCACGTCCACGGAGGCGACGTCCATCGCGCCGGCCTCCAGGTACGGGCGGAAGCCGCGCAGGGTGTAGAGGTTCTCGCCCGAGCAGAGCGCGATCGGCGAGCGTCGACGCGCGTGCGCGAGCGCGGCTGGGTCGTACGAGTCGACCTCGAGCCAGGCGAGGTCGTACGCCTCCAGCGCACGGGCGACGCGGACGATCCCCTCGGTCGTGAGGTTGAAGTTGAGGTCGACGATCGGCTGCGCGCGTCCCTCGGTGCCCTCGCGGAACGCCTCGAGGAGGCGCGCGAGCGCGTCCAGCAGCTCGGGTGTCGGGTTGCGGTCGATGCCGCCGTCCCGGCCGAAGCCCGGCATGAGCACACGGGGCTCGTCCCCCGGGACGACGATGTTCGTCTTGAACGCGCGATAGCCCCGGTCGACGACCTCCCGGCCGAGCGCGGCGACCGCCTCGTACGAGTCGAGCTTCGGCGTCCCCGTCACGTCCCAGGCCCGGGCGCGCGTCGTGCCGCAATGCGACCAGTAGAGAGGGACGGCATCGCGCGTCGGGCCGCCGAAGAGCTCCGCGACCGAGACGCCGAGCGACTTCCCCTTCAGGTCGAGGAGCGCGTTCTCGATGCCCCCGATCGCCTTCTGCACGATCGACCCCGGGCTCTGGCGCGTGCGGCGGTAGAGATCCCAGTGGATCGCCTCGACCGCCCGCGGGTCGCGTCCGACCACGAGCGGCGCGAGATCCCGGACGACCCCGGCGAGCCCTGTCGGCGAGCCGTGCGAGTCGGTCACCTCCGACCACCCCACCAGGCCGTCGTCCGTCGTGGCCTTGACGAAGAGCCACGGCCGCCACCCGGCGTCGCAGGACAGCGTCTCGAGGGAGGCGAGCTTCACGGGGCGTGAGCATACGCAGCATCGTCCGGCGACCCGCGGCCCCGACGCGACCGCGAGAGCACGGCGAACGCGAGCAGGGCGAACGTGGGGACGAGTGGCAACGCGTAGTCCGGATGAGGTGGGAAGGCGAGCGCGGTCTCCACGAGGACGAGCAGGCTCGCGATCGCGAGGAGACACGGCGCGGCGATGCCCCGAGGGCGGAATCGCAGACCGAACGCGAGGGCTACGAGAAGCCAGAAGCCCGCCGACGGAAGGAGGAGAGCCCCGACGCGTAGCGCCTCGGCCATGCGCGGCCGTCGATCGCCGCCGGACGTCTCGTGGACGAACCGGCGGAGCCGCTCTCGAATGAGGTTGTACCGGGCAGCGTCGGACGGGCTCCGCCAGTCGACCCGGCGCCGCTCGAGGTCCCAGATGGCGTCGGGGAGCTGGTGAAGGCCACCCCTGACCACATACCGACTGGAGTCGTCGAGCGCCCAGCTCTTCACCATCGCGCGCGCCCAGAGCGTCCCGGACGCCGCCGCGTCCGGTGGCAGCCGGCGACCTCTGCCTGGTGGGCCTAGTACGGCGTCGCCGATCGCCGGCCCGACCGCGGCCGCCGTGCCGTTGCTCTCGGCAGCTTCCGTGTACGGGAGCAGCATCAGACCCGCGAGCCCGACTGTCACTCCCTTTG
>DASSVY010000088.1:0-8371 GCA_035705535.1 Gaiella sp.
GAAGGCGCGGGTGCTACCGACGCCGCCGACCGCCTGGCGACCGGCGTCTACGTCGGCACCGTCGTCGCCACGCTGGCGGCGGAGGGCGAGCTCGACACGGCGGACGTGCAGATCGCGGTCGCGACACTCGCCGAGGCGCGCGGCGAGCCACGCGAGGCCGCGAGCTTCGACCTGTACCGCGCGGCGTGCACGAGCGCGTTTCTGCTCGAGCTTCCACCGCTCGTCGCCTGCGAGCTGCAACTGCGACTCCTCATCCAGCTCGGTGTCGCCTCGGAGGTCTCGCTCTGGCGAGGCGAGGGGGGCAACCTCGAGCCGCTCGTCGTCCTCGGCCACGGCGCGGAGAGCCGACGAGCGCGCGCCACGGCACGCGCCGCTCTGCGGCGCGGCGGCTCGCTGACCCTTCTCGGAGGTCGTGCGCTCCGTTCGGCGCTCGTACGGCGCTTCACAGAGCCTGCGGCGGCAGTCGTCGCCCGCGTCAGCGGGTCGGGCTCGCGTCTCGACGCGTACCTGTCGGTTGCGGCCGGTGCGCTCGCGCCCGTGCTCGAGCGCGAGCTCCTGCTCGAGCGCTCCGCCGAGCGCGAGCGGCTGCTGGTCTCCGCCGGTGAGCAGCGGCTGATGCGCATCGGCTTCGACCTCCACGACGGCGCGATCCAGGACGTGCTCGCGCTCGGCGCCGACATCACGCACCTCCGCGACCAGATCTACCCGTTCATCCTCGACACGCACCGCGAGCGGGCAGCGGGACGGTTCGACGACCTGCTCGCGCGCGTCGTCGAGCTCGACCGCCAGCTGCGCGAGCTCTCCCGCTCGCTCGAGTCGCGCAGCATCGTCTCCCGCCCGCTCGGCGAGATCCTCCACCGCGAGGTCGACGCGTTCCGCGAGCGCTCGGGGATCGACGCGACGCTCGAGATCCGCGGCGACCCGGAGTCGCTGACGTCCGCCCAGCGCATCGCCGTCTACCGGGCGATCCAGGAGTCGCTCTCGAACGTCCGCGAGCACTCCGGCGCCACGACGGTCGAGATCCGGCTGCGGATGCGCCGGTCGTCGATCGAGGTCCGGGTCGTCGACGACGGCCAGGGTTTCGAGGTCGGCCGGGCGCTCGCCCGTGCCGCGCAACGCGGACGCCTCGGCATCGTGGGGATCGGAGAGCGAGTGCGGATGCTCGGCGGGTCGTTCGAGATCGACAGCGCCCCCGGCGGGCCGACGATGCTCACCTTCGCGCTGCCGCGCATCCAGCCCGACCGCTGACGTCCGCCTGAGAACTCGTTTCAGAATGAAGCCTTGTGCCGCCGTGTCGTGCTGGGCGGCGCGCTGCGGCGTCCTCGGTCGCCCCGATATGTCTCATATCGGGGCTCCCTGCGTCCTTGCATCGCACTCGCCCAGCACGCCTCGGCAACGAAGCGTCATTCTGAAACGAGTTCTGAACGACGAAGGGGAACGGCACTCGCCATTCCCCTTCGAAGCTCGCTCCCCCCGCCCCCCACTGCGGGGTGAGCAATGCGTGGGGCCCCTCTACGACGAGATCTCTCGTCCCCCGTCCTGAATGCAATCGGTGGCGAGGTCCGAGCGGCCACGGGACTGCAGGGTCGCGCCGCCAGCGCCCTCCCGAGCCGCTCGTCTCTCAGCCTCGAGCGTCTCCGTCGCCGGTGATGCCTGGCACCGGCCGAAGTCGCCCTTCTGCCCGAACACGGTGGTGTTCGAGAAGGTCAGCGCGTCGCTTCCGCCGCCAGGCAGCGACGCGTTGAGCTTGTCCACCTGCACAGCTGCCCGCCACGCCTCTCCCCGCCGCGCTGCGCTCCCGGACGTCGCCGCCGGCTCGGCCGCATGAGCCGGCAGGACGACCTGGTGGGAACGAGCGGCGGTGGGTGAAAGGGTTTCGAGCATCTCGTGGGCCTTCACCCTGGAAGATGCAAATGGGCCGCGAAACTTGCGCGTTCGTTTGTAAAGACTTCGTAAGGGGGATGCACGCCTCTCGGGATTTCTCCATCGTTAGACCGACGCATGGCCGCCACTGAGACAAGCGCGCGCGCAAACGCCGTTCTCGACGAGCTCTACCGCGAGCACGTCGGCGAGGTGTACCGCTACACGTACGCGGTCCTCGGCAACCACGCCGACGCCGAGGACGTCACGCAGACGACCTTCGTCAACGCCCTCCGCGCTCTGGAGCGGGGCGAGACACCCGAGGATCCTTCGCGCTGGCTCACCGTGATCGCGCACAACCTCGTACGCCAGCGCTGGCGCCAGGCGGCCGCCCGCCCCACGCTCGTCGAGCTGGAGACGGACGTCGCGGACGCCGAGGAGGACGAGAACGCGTTCGAGCTCGAGGAGCTCGTGCGCGCGCTCCAGCGCATCCCGGAGACGCAGCGCGAGGCGATCGTCATGCGCGAGCTCGAGGGGCGCTCGTACCGCGAGATCGCGACGGTGATGGGGCTGTCGACCGCGGCGCTCGAGACGCTCCTGTTCCGCGCGCGCCGCTCGCTCGCCGAGGAGCTCGAGAACGTCGTCACGTGTCAGAACGCGGAGCTGGCCCTCTCGAAGCGTCTGGACGGGCGCCTTTCCCGCAAGGAGCGCAGGCGCCTCGAAGAGCACCTCGCCGACTGTCCGGACTGCGCACGCCTCGCCGCGACGCAGCAGCGCCAGCGGCGGGCCTTCAAGGGCCTCGCGCTCCTGCCGCTCCCGATCGGCCTCGCGCTGTTCAAGGGCGCCCCGAGCGCCGCAGCTGCGACCACGCTCCCGACCATCGGCCTCGGCTCTGCCGGCACGGGCACGTCGGGCGCCGCCGGTGCGGGCGCCGGCGCCGGCGCAGCCGCTGCCACGACGACAGGCGGAGCCGCGGTCGGCGGCTCCCTCGCAGGCGGACTCGCGCTGAAGGTCGCGGCCGTCGTCGTCACCGCCACGGTCGCTGTCGGAGTCGGCTACAAGGGCGTCCAGTCCGTGCGCCACCCGGCCGCCGAGACCCCGAAGGCCGACGTGAAGAAGGCGACCACCCACGAGACGGGCGCCCCGGCCGTCGCGATCACGCCGCGCGTCACGCGCGAGGCCGAGGTGAAGAAGGCGCCTGTCGAGGCGAAGAGACATGGCAAGCCCGCCTCGAGCCCCGGCCGCGCCAAGCACGACCTCTCGCCCCAGCCCGGACTCGCGACGTCGCAGTCGGCACACGCGGCGGGCAACAACGCAGGCAACGCGTCGTCCGCCGGTGTCGGAACGGGCGCCAAGCCCCACCCGGCGGGAGGCACGGGGCCGAAGCACGTCGGCTCGCCCGCGAAGTCGAACGCGCCGGCCTCCGGGGCGACCAACCCCGCGGCTCCCAAGGGCGGGGTCGGTTCCGCACTCCCCAAGGCGCCGTCCGGCGGTGGGGCCGGCGGAGCCGGGAGCGGGAAGGCCAAGGGCGGCGCCTCGGGAGGCAACCCGTCCGGCGGCAACCCGTCCGGCGGCAACCCGTCCGGCGGTGGCCAGGCGGCGTCCGCGCAGGGTGGTACGACGGCCCCCGCGGCCGCAGCCGCGCCCACGACGAGCGGAGCCGCGACCGGCCCGCCGTCGCAGCCGCAGGATCCCGGCTCGGCGACGCCTCCCGCGACGGATCCGACGACGGATCCGACGACGCAGCCCCCGACCCAGGAGACGCCTCCGAGCACGCCGCCTTCGACCGGCACGGGCGACCCGTCGTCCGGCTCGACCGGCGGTTCGTCGGGCGACGACGACTCGAGCGGGAACAACGGCAGCAACGGCGCGGAGAACGGCGAGAAGAACGGCCACCACAAGGGCAACCACGACGGTCGCCACCCCGAGGACAGTTAGCTCGTGGCATGCACCCCCTTTTGGGGGGTGCCAACGACCGGCCGAGGGAGACGATAAGGTGCGCAATGCTTCGGGGAGCCTCCATTGCCGCTGCGCTCGTCGCGCTCGCGCTTCCGTTCGCCGCGACCGCCGGCGGTGACGCAAACGTCTCGACGGCGCGTGAGCCGTCGCTCGAGGCCCTCGTGCTCCAGCGGATCAACGAGGTCAGGGCCGCACACGGGCTCGGACAGCTCAGCGCGTCCACGGGTCTCACCAAGGCGGCGCTGACCCATTCGCGCTCGATGGTCGTGAACGGGTTCTTCGCCCACGAGTCGACGAACGGCGCGCCGTTCTGGAAGCGCCTCAAGAGCTTCTACACGCCCCGTTCGAAGGGCTGGACGGTCGGAGAGAACCTCGCGATGTTCGGCGGCGCGAAGCCCGACGCGAACGCGATCGTCTCGTCGTGGATGGCCTCCTCGCCGCACCGCGCAAACCTGCTCAACAGGCAGTTCTCGGATGCGGGCGTCGTGATCCTGTACGACGTCGCCGCAGCCGGCGTCTACGGTGGCGAGCCCACGTGGGTCGTCACGCTCGACGTCGGCGCCCGCTGAGCGACGCTCCGGGCCGCGACCCACTGCAACCCGCGCCAACTTGCGGCCACCCGCACCGGCGGTGTCCGACGGTGCGCGGACGCACGCCGGCCGTCTTGGTCTACGCAGCAGAAAGCCCCGACCTCGAGAGGCCGGGGCTGCTGGGTTCGGGGGTCCTGCCGCTCGGGACTAGGCCGCGAGCGCTCGAAACGGAGTCGCGTGGGGATCGATCGCGCTGTCGAAACCGCGCTCCCACTCCACCACCACGGCACCGGTCGCGTCGAACTCGCGGACGACCCCCCGATCGCCGGCCCGAAGGTCGGATCCGGAGTCCGCGACGAGCTCGATCACGGCCCCGATGCGCACACCGGCAGCGATTCGCGCGGCGAGCAGACGTGCACCTGTGGCATCCATACCCCGTAGCTAACGGCGTGTCCAGCGCACGAGCGTCCCCCGATAGGAGAGTATTCCTCCACCCGAAAGGGGAGGAGGCAGGTCAGATGCGCCGAACGCCACAGAGCGCCGGCGGCTCATTCCGAATTCGACGGCTGAGGGTGCGTCGCCGGCGCAGCGACCACTCCGACACGAGATGCACGGGACTCCACAAAGCAATCCGGACTGGGAATACTGGCCCGGCCGCGCCACGGAAGAGGACGGCGTGCGCAGCCGCCTGAAGGCCCTGTTCGTCCCGACCGAGGCCGAGGACGCGATCACCGAGCTGATCGCGGAGCACGGCCGGGCGCTCGAGTCGCGAGCCGAGGAGCTCCGGAACGCAGTCGTCGAGCTCGAGCAGCGGGAGGCACGCGCGCGCGAGCTCCACGCGAGGGTCGAGCACGTGCTCCGGGAGGGATCTGCAGAGCTGGACGTTCGCCACTCCGAGCTCGCCGTCCGGGGCGGAGAGCTCGACCGCCGCGAGGCGGAGATCGCGGCTGCCGAGTCGCGCGTGGAGGAGCGTGCCCGGGCATTCGGCGCGGTGGAGCTGCGCAGCGCGGCAGTCCAGCGCCGTGAGGAGGCACTGCGCGAGCGAGAGCAGGCATTCGAGCAGCGCGAGCAGGCGCTCCGCGAGCGCGAGTGGGCGATCGCGCGGCAGGAAACGGCCCTTGCGTCGGAGGCGGCACACGCCGTTCCCGTGCCCGACGAGCCGACGGCCGAACTGCGGGAGGACTCGTACATCGCCTTCACCCTCGATCACGGCTACCGGCTCGTCGAGCAGGACGGGGCGGCCCCGGCACCGGGCGACATCGTGGAGCTGGACGGTGGCCCGCACCAATGCGTCCGTCTCGCGGCATCCCCCTATCCCGGTGACCGGCGTCGCTGCGCGGTGCTCGAGCGCGTGCGGCCGGCCGCGGCCTGAAAACGCGTCTCAGCCGAGCCAGGCGTCGAGCAGCGCCTCGCCGAAGAACAGGCCGACGACGCCCCCCGCGGCGAGGAACGGCCCATAGGGAAGCGTCTCCTTGCGGCCCTTCCCCCCACGCCGCATCAGCGCGACCAGAGCGGGGACCATGCCGAGCAGGGAGCCGGCGAACAGCGCGACCGCCACGTCGCGGCCGAGCCAGGCGCCCATGAACGCCGCCAGCTTGACGTCGCCCATCCCGAGACCGGCGGGATAGACGAGCGCGAGCACGAGGAAGAAGCCTCCGGCAGCAAGCGCGCCGAGTACCCACTCGAGGCTCGGGTCACGCGCCGTCTGGACGACGAGCGCAACGGCGAGGGCGGGAACGACGATCCCGTTCGGGATGATGCGCCGTTCGATGTCCGTCACCGAGACGGCGACGAGCACGGCGCACCCGAGCGCGTCGACGACCGCCTCGAACGAGTCCTCGAACACGAGGGCACACGCCACGGCGAGCGCGACCCACACCGCGACAGCCACCGCGCGCAATGCCACGCGCCGGGATTCACCGCCGCGAGGCCCGATCCTCTCCCCTCGTCGAGGGAAGGGTGTTCCCTCGTTCGGGTGGGGACGTGCTGACGGAAGTTCACGAAGATGGGAGTACTGCGGAGCAGCGCCCGCTCCTGGCGTCAGGGCGCGACAACCACAAGGTGCTCGAGTCTTTCATCCGAAAGGCCGTGGGCGCCGGCCTGCACAGGCCGGTCTTCTCGGCCCTCGTCATCGGTTCAGGCGCGCTCGCCGGGTTCCAGCTCGGGCGGCAGGGACGCGTCCTTGCCGCCGTGACCGTCGCCCTGTCGATGTCCGCCGTCGCGGCCCTCGCCGCGTGGCTCCTGACGCGGCGGATGCGAACCGCGGAGCGCGCCGCTCTCCGGGACCCCTTGACCGGTCTCCCGAACAGGAAGCTCCTCGACGACCGCATCCAGCAGGCGCTCGCCCGTTCTCGGCGCACGGGTGAGTCGTTCGCGCTGATGGTCGTCGACCTCGACGGCTTCAAGGGAATCAACGACGCGTGGGGCCACGAGGCGGGCGACGTCGTGCTGCGGTCGATCGCCCGGCGCCTCCAGTCGGTCGTGCGGGAGAGCGACACGATCGCCCGCGTGGGCGGGGACGAGTTCGTCGTTCTCTCGCTCGGGACGCAGGAGGATGCCGAGGCTGCGGCGCTCGTGGGCCGTCTGCGCAAGGCGCTCCGTCGCCCCCACCGCGTCGACGGCAGGCCGGTCGAGCTCGACGCCTCGGTCGGCTGGGCGCTGTTCCCGCAGGACGGGCTCGCGCCCGAGGAGCTGTTGGCGCAGGCCGACGGACAGATGTACGCGACGAAACGCGACACGAGCGACGAGTCCGTCGTCGACGGGCGACCGGTCGACGCGAACGTCGTCCGCGACCTCGAGCTCGCGCTCGCGCACAACGAGATCGTCGTCCACTACCAGCCCATCGTCGACCTGCGGTCGGGCGAGGTCCGCGCGGTCGAGGCGCTGGTCCGGCGCCTTCACTCCGACAAGCTCGTCGGCCCCTCCGAGTTCATCCCTCACGTCGAGCGGTCGCCGGTCGTCCGCGCCCTGACGCTCGCGGTCGCGTCCGACGCGCTTCGACGCCTCGTCGAATGGGACCGTCGGGGGCACAGGCTCGAGGCGGCGGTCAACGTCCCGTACCGGATGCTCGACGACGAGGAGCTAGGCGCAGGCCTCCGCGGGCTGCTCGAGACGGTCGGGGTCGATCCGGGTCGGCTGACGCTCGAGGTCGTCCCGTCGGGGCCCGGCGCCGGAGGAAGCATCGACGAGACGCAGATCGCCCGGCTGCGAGGCCTCGGCGTCCGGCTCTCGCTCGACGACCTCGGTCGCGCGTCCTCGATCGCGGCGATCCGCACCCTTCCGCTCGACCAGGCGAAGATCGATGCGATGTTCCTCCACAACCTCGGCCGCGACGAGCGCTCCGGCGCGATCGTCCGCTCGCTCGTCGCGCTGGCCCACGAGCTCGGCCTCGAGGTCGTCGCGGAGGGCGTCGAGACCCGTCTCGCCTGGGACACCGCCGCGCGGCTCGGCTGCGACCGCGGACAGGGCTTCTTCCTCGGGCATCCGCTCGCCGCGGACGAGCTCGGCGAGTGGCTCGAGCATCAGTGGCCGGTGGTCGTCTAGCACCCGCGTCAGCGGATGCCGCACCGCAGGGACGTCGATTTCACATCGAGCCTCTAGCGCGTGTCGCCGGGACGCCAGAGCGGCTCGTCCTGATCCGCGGCCGCGTTCGCGGCGCGCGCGAGCACGAAGAGCAGATCCGACAGGCGATTCAGATAGACCCCCGTCAGTGGGTCGAGGTCGTGCTCCTGCGCGGCCCGCAACGTCTCTCGTTCCGCGCGTCTGCAGATCGTCCTGGCAACGTGGAGGCCGGCGGCCTCGGGCGTCCCTCCGGGCAAGACGAAGCTCCGAAGCTCCGGCAGCTCGGCGTTGAACCGGTCGCAGTCGGCCTCGAGCCGGTCGATCTGGGACTGGGCGACGCGAAGTCGTCCTTCACGGCCGAGTGGGACGGACAGGTCGGCGCCGACGTCGAACAGCTCGTTCTGCACGCGCACCACCGCCCCCCTGATCTCGTCGGGTGGATCCCCGGCGAGCACGACGCC
>DASSVY010000089.1:0-6597 GCA_035705535.1 Gaiella sp.
CGCGATCAGCGCGAACGCCGTCCACGCCGCCAGCACCACCAGCAGCGCGACCTCGCCGCCGGGCCACTCGAGCGCCTCGGAGTCGGGCGCGAACACGCCGAGACCCTCCGTCGCCCAGAACGTCCCGAACGTCGTCAGGAGCAGGCCGACCACGAACTTGATGGTGTTCTCCGGTACCTGCGCGAGCGGCCGGTGGACGACCACGCCGACGCCGACCACCAGCAGCGCCGCGGCCGCGGCACCCGCTGCCGCGAGCGGCACCGAGCCGGCGTTCAGCCCGAACGTGATCACGATGAACACGACCTCGAGCCCCTCCAGGAACACGCCTTTGAACGAGACGACGAAGGCGAACCAGTCGAGCCCTAGGCGTCTCTCCTCGCCGGCCTCGAGAGCGGCATCGCGCTCCTCTCGAAACGCCTCCTCCTCGTCGTGCATCGCCTTGAGCCCGGCCGCACGGAGGATCGCCTTGCGGAGCCACTGGAGGCCGAAGATCAGCAGAAGCGCGCCGATCACGAGCTGCACCGCAGCCTCGGGGATCCAGTCGATCAGGGCGTACCCGGCGACAAGCGTGATCGCAGCGAGGGCGCCGACGGCCGCCCCGGCTCCGATCGCCGTCGAGCGCCAGCCGCGGGTCACGCCCATCGCGAGCACGATCGTCAGGGCCTCGACGAACTCGACAAACGATGCGAGGGCGGTTGCGGTGACGAGCCCCCACACGCTCGCGGACGCAGCCAGCACGGGTGAGAGGAAGCTCACACCGCTGATTGTGAGCGCCGGCGCGGGTCGGCGTGCCGGCGTTCAGAACTCGTTTCAGAATGACGCTTCGTCGCCGGGGCGCCGATATGCGTGCGTATCAGGGCGACCGAGGACGCCGCAGCGCGTCGCCCAGCGCGACACGGCGGCACAAGGCTTCATTCTGAAACGAGTTCTCAGGCGCCGGCGGGGACGAGCGGCTCGAGATAGACGCAGATCCGCTCGTCCATCGGCAGCGGCGAGGGGCCGCGACGAAGAACGACGAGCTCTCCGACGTCAGCGAGCTGGACCTGCTCGCCGACGTCCGGCACGTGCCCGTCCTCGAGCTCGACGAGGCGATAGCCGCGCGGGGTCGAGGCAAAGGCGATGCAGGGCGCGGGCGCCGGCTCCGACACCTCGTCATGCTCGGCGACGAGCTCCACCGCCGGCTCCGCTTCCTGCTCGAGCGCCCGGTCTGGCTCCGGCCCGACGAGCTGGACGTGCACGGGCTCCACCACTGTGGGCTCGGGCTCGGGCTCGGGCTCGGGCTCGGGCACCGACTCGAGCTCGGCGGGCGCGCCGCCCATCGCCTCGGGGATCAGCTCCACGGCGGGTCGCGGCGCGCGCGCCGGCTCGGGCTCCGGCTCGACCACCTCGAGCTCCGCCGGGGCCTCGATCCGCGGCGTGAGCTGCACGACCGGCGCAGGCTCGCCCTCGGGCTCGGCCGGCGCCTCCGCCAGCGACGCCTGCTCGGCGAGCGAGCCGGCGAGCTCGAACTTGCTGATCACGCCCTGGCCGACGAGGGCCTCGCCGAGCCGCTCGCCCGTGAGCCGCTGGCGCTCGAGCGCCTGCACGAGCTGCTCCCGCGTCACGAATCCCCGCGTGACGAGAATCTCGCCGAGCTGCCGCCAGGATTCGCTTGCGCGTGAGCTCACGTCCTCTTTCGCCTCCCCCATTCGGGCCCAGTGCTCTGCGACGACCTTCGCGAGCTCCGAGCGCTCGACGCCGAATCGCTCGACGAGGATCTGGCCGAGCTGCTGGCCGGTTTCCTGCTGCAACTCGAGCGCGACGACGAGCTGGCTCTGCGAGACGAGCCCTCGCTCGACGAACAACGCGCCGATCAGTCGGTTGGAGACTGCCTCCGGAAGGGTCACGACCCGTGTATCGGCAGTCCCTCGAACGAGCTAGAGGGTCAGTTTGGGGCGCCGAGACGGCTCAGGCGCCGGCATAGGCGGCGAGCGCATCGAGCACGGAGCGGAGGCGCCGCCCCTCGTCCGTGAGGACGTACTCCACGCGCGGCGGGCGGGCGTCGATCACATGTCGTTCCAGCAGGCCCGAGTCCTCGAGCTCGAGCAGCCGCTGGGCGAGCGTCCGGGGCGGGATCTCCCCCACCGCCTGCTTGATCTCGTTGAAGCGGCTCGCGCCCTCGACGGACGCCCAGAGGATCGAGACCGTCCAGCGTCGCTCGAGGAGGCCCGCTGCACGGCGGACCTCCTCGGGAACCGGTGGGCAGGCCCTACAACGAGACATGGTGCTGCGACGACGGCGTCGGCTCGAGGGCGAACTCGAGCACCTCGTCGAGCGACATCACCGGGTGGAAGGTCAGCTCCTCGCGCACGTGCTCGGGCACGTCCTCGAGGTCGCCGCGGTTCCGCTCGGGGATCACGACGTCTGTGAGCCCGGCCGCGTGGGCCGCCAGCACCTTCTGCTTGAGGCCGCCGATCGGCAGGACACGACCCTGGAGCGTGAGCTCGCCGGTCATCCCGACGGTGTGCTTCACGGGCCGGCCGGTCAGCAGCGAGGCGAGTGCGGTCGCCATCGTAATCCCGGCGCTCGGGCCGTCCTTCGGGATCGCCCCCGCTGGGACGTGGACGTGGAACTTCCGCTCGAACGCCTCCTGGTCGATGCCGAGCTCGTCGGCCCGCGAGCGCACCGCGGAGAGCGCGATCTGCGCGGACTCCTTCATCACGTCGCCCAGCTGGCCGGTCAGGGTCAGGCCGTCGCCCGGTGCCGACGTCGCCTCGACGAACAGCACGTCGCCGCCCGTCATGTTGACCGCGAGGCCCGTCGCGACGCCCGGCACGGCGGTCCGCTCCGCCGCCTCGCGGAAGAACTTCTGCCGGCCGAGGGCGTCCCGCACGGCCGGCACGTCGACCGCGACCGGCGTCTCGACCTTTTCGGCGACGACGTGCGTCGCGGTCTTACGGAGGATCGAGCCGAGCTCGCGCTCCAGCTGGCGGACACCCGCCTCCCGCGTGTACTCCGAGATCACCGTCTCGAGCACGTCGTCTGCGATCGAGACCTCGTCCTCGCGCAGTCCCGCCCGCTCGCGCTGCCGCGGCCAGAGGTAGCCGCGCGCGATCGCGACCTTCTCGTCGGTCGTGTAGCCGTCGAAGCGGATGACCTCCATCCGGTCGAGCAGCGGGCCGGGGATCGTCTCGGCGATGTTCGCGGTGGCGATGAAGAAGACCTGCGAGAGGTCGACCTCGACGTCGAGATAGTGGTCGCGGAACGTGGAGTTCTGCGCAGGGTCGAGCACCTCGAGCAAGGCCGCGGAGGGGTCGCCGCGCCAGTCGGCGCCGACCTTGTCGACCTCGTCGAGCAGGATCACCGGGTTCATGGTCTTCGCGTCGCGCAAGGCGCGCACGAGGCGGCCCGGGAGCGCGCCGATGTACGTCCGGCGGTGACCCCGGATCTCGGCCTCGTCGCGGACGCCGCCGAGCGACATCCGTACGAACTCGCGGTTCAGAGCCTTGGCGACCGACTCGCCGATCGACGTCTTGCCGGTGCCGGGGGGCCCGATCAGCGTGAGGATCGCGCCGGCGCGCTTGTCCGGCTCGATCCCCCGCTCCTTGCGGAGCTTCGCGACGGAGATGTACTCGACGATGCGCTTCTTGACGTCGTCCAGACCGGCGTGGTCGGAGTCGAGCACCTCGCGCGTCCGCTCGGGGTCGAGCACCTCGTCGGAGCGCGCGCCCCACGGCACGGCGAGCAACCAGTCGAGGTAGCTGCGGATCATCTGCGACTCGGGCGAGCTCTCGCCCATCCGCTCGAAGCGCGCGAGCTCCTTGTCGGCCTGCTCGCGCACCTGCTCGGGCATGCCCGCCTCTTCGATCTTCGTGCGGTACTCCTCGACGACGGACGCGTCGTCCTCGCCGAGCTCCTTGCGGATCGAGTCCATCTGCCTGCGGAGGAGGAACTCGCGCTGCTGCTTCTCCATTCCGGCGTTGACGTCCTCGCGGATCCGCTGGCGGATCTGCATGGTCGAGAGGCGCTCGCGCTGGAACGCGAGCGCGAGCTCGAGCCGCTCGGTGACGTCGATTGTCTCGAGGAGCTGGAGCTTCTGCTCGAAGCCGAGGTCGGGCGAGTAGCCGGAGGTGTCCGCAAGCGCTCCGGGCTCGGCGATCGAGCGGACGAACGCCTGCACGCGCCCGTCGTCGCCGCGCAGCTCGAGGATCTCCTCGACGACGGCGCGGTACTCGGTCTCGAGCTCGCGGGTGCGCGCGTCGCTGCGCACGCCGTCGGGATGGTCCTCGACCTCGACGAAGAGCCGACCCTGCGGGTCGGTCTCGGCGGCCCCGGCGACGCCACGGAACAGCCCTTCGAGGGCGACCGCGACGGCGCCACCCGGCAGCTTCACGCGGTCGGTGACGCGCGCGACGGTGCCGACGGCCGCGTACTCGCCGTCGTGCTTCGGCACGAGCAGGACACGGTCCTCGTCGCCGACGTCGACCGTCAGCGTCACGTTCATGTTCGGGAAGACGACGATGTCTTCGAGTGGGACGAGCAGCAACTTACTCACGACCAGGCTCACGCTCCTCGGACGTTTCTCCGTAGTAGGTACAGAAAGGATAGCTACTCGTGTACGGTGCGCGTCCGACCGACGAGAGGCGCGGCGCGATCTTGATCGCACCCGTACCGAAAGCTCACAAAGCCTTCGCACCCGACCGCTGCACTTCCACCGAGGCCCTGCGATCCCCAACATCGCCTCCCAGGGATCGGCCGGATGGGCCGGCAGCGCACTCCGAGGGCGTCGCCGGCTCGCAGCGAGGGCGCCGGTTTCGACCGCGCGCCCTCGCGCCTCACGCGGTCCGGCCAGTCACCCGCGGAAGCGACGCAGCGCCGCCGCCGCGACGTGCCCGGCGAAGGCGTCCTCGCGCGTTCCCGTGCCCGCCGCCCGATACGTCATCGCCGCCGCGACGAGGATCCCGCCACGCCACACGACGAGGCCGGCGTCGTGCCGTGCCGCGTCGATCCACCCGGCCTTGTGCAGCACGAGCACGCCCGGACGGCCACCCATGGCCCGCGCGAGCTTCTCGCGGTCGCCGACCCGCGCGAGCAGATAGAGGAGGTAGCGCGCCTCGCCGGGCGTGACCCCCGAGCCGCTGCGCACGAGCGGGCCGAGCCCGCCGCTCGAGAGCCAGAGCGCGCGGAACAGCTGCGCCAGATCGAGCGCCGTCGTCGACTTGCCGATGCCCCAGTAGGGCTGGGAGACGACGCTCAGGGGCACGCCGGACCCCGCGAGCTCGCGCGATCCGCCGAGGGCGGTTCCGAGGATGTAGCCGCCGTACATCTCCGTGCGCTCGAGCCCGATCGCGCGCATCGTCTCGTTCACGACGGCGCCGCCGCCGCTCGTCGACCCGCCGAGGTGGACGAGCAGCGCGTTCGCGGCTGCGTTGTCGGACGGGATCAACATCTCGCGCAGCAGGCGGTCGAACTCGCTGCCCTCCGCCGGTGGGCCGTCGAGCCGCGACAGGATGGTCACCGCGATCGCGAGCTTCAACGTGGAGGCCGCGGGGAAGGTCGCCCGCGCGTTCCAGGCCGCGCCCGCGCCGGTTGCCAGGTCCTCGACGTAGACGGCGGAGTTGCCCGGGTAGTCGCCGACCAGGCGACGCACGTCCCTCTCGAGTCGGCGGTCGAGGCGGAGCGGTCGTACGACCGGGCGCGCCGCCGGTGGCAGCCCGAGCACGTGGAGCACCGTGTGGCCGGCCCGACGACCCTCCTGGTCGGCGGTCTCGACGCGCACCCGCACCTCGCGCGGCGGCAGCGAAACCTCGAGGGAGAACGACCTCTTCCGCAGACGGACGTCGCGCACGACCTTCCCGTCGACGCGCACCACCACGCGCTTCGTCCCCGGCGCGGCGACGCCCTGCACGGCCCCGTACGACACCTGGTACGCGGCCGGGCGCTCGACGACCGGCGGACGAGGTGGCGGCGCCGTGTCGATCACGGGCGAACCGTAGCCTTGGACGGGCCGTGCCGATCCTCGCGCATCTCGATCTCGACGCGTTCTTCGCCGCGGTCGAAGAGCTCGAGGACCCGTCGCTCCGCACCCGGCCGCTCGTCGTCGGCGGCGACCCGCGGGGGCGCGGCGTGGTCGCGACCGCGAACTACGCGGCGAGACGCTTCGGGATTCGCTCGGCGATGAGCGCGGCGGAGGCGCTTCGGCGCTGTCCCGACGCGGTGTTCCTGCGGCCGCGGCACGCGTTGTACCGGCAGTACTCCCAGGTCGTGTGGTCGGCGATCCGCGAGGTCGTGCCGCGTGTCGAGCGCACCGGGCTCGACGAGGGCTACCTCGATCTCGGCTCCGTGGCGGAGCGCTTCTCGCAGGCGAGGGGGTTGGCGGAGGCCGTGCAGGCCGCCGTCCGCGGGTCGACCTCGCTGTCGTGCTCGCTCGGCGTCTCTACCTCCAAGGTCGTCTGCAAGGTCGCGTCCGACCGGCGGAAGCCCGGAGGAATCACCGTCGTGCCACCCGACCGCGAGGCACGCTTCCTCGCGCCGCTGCCGACCCGGCTGCTTCCGGGCGTGGGGCCGCGGGCGGAGGAGCGGCTCGCCCGCGCGGGCGTCGCGCGGATCGGCGAGCTG
>DASSVY010000090.1:0-4925 GCA_035705535.1 Gaiella sp.
ACGCGCTCGTTCTCGTACGCCGCGGACGCGTCGCTGCTGCTGTGGGGCGTCGAGGCGCCGACGGGATGGGTGGAGGCCTGCCGCGAGGCGTTCGTCGAGGGCTATCTCGCGTGTGCCGACGAGCGGCTGCTGCCGCCGAGCAGGGCTGGGTTCGACCGGCTGCTGGCGCTCTTCGAGCTCGAGAAGCTCGTGTACGAGCTGCGCTACGAGGCGCGGAATCGGCCCGACTGGGCGTCGATCCCCATCGTCGGCATGCTCCGCATGCTCGAGACGGCGGCATGAGCGGCTTTGGCGAGCTCGACCTTCACCTGATCGGCGAGGGCCGGCACGAGCGGCTCTGGGAGCATCTCGGCGCCCATCCGCTCGACGACGAGGAGGGCGTCCGGTTCTCCGTCTGGGCGCCCAACGCGCGGCACGTCTCGGTCGTCGGCGGGTGGAACTACTGGAGCGAGGGCGCCGACTCGCTCGAGCCGCAGGGCTCCTCGGGCGTGTGGTCGGGCGTGGCGGCCAACGCGCGCGAGGGCCAGGCCTACAAGTACGCGGTGCGCGGGGCCGACGGCGTCGTGCGCCAGAAGGCCGACCCGGTTGCGTTCCGGGCCGAGCCCCCGCCGGGGACCGCGTCGGTCGTCTATCGCCCGCGGTACGAGTGGGGAGACGACGACTGGCTCGCCCGCCGCGTGGCAACCGACCCGCTCGTCTCCCCGTTGTCGATCTACGAGGTGCACGCGGGCTCGTGGCGGCAGGGCCTCGGGTGGCTCGACCTCGCCGACGAGCTGGGCGAGCACGTGGAGGCGCTCGGCTTCACGCACGTCGAGCTGCTCCCGATCCTCCAGCACCCGTTCGGCGGGTCGTGGGGCTATCAGGTGACCGGGTTCTACGCCCCACAGGCGACGCTCGGGACTCCCGACGACCTCCGCGGCTTCGTCGACGCGCTCCACGCGCGCGGGGTCGGCGTGCTGCTCGACTGGGTGCCCGCTCACTTCCCGCGCGACGAGTGGGCGCTCGCCCGCTTCGACGGCACCGCGCTCTACGAACACGCGGACCCCCGCCGCGGCGAGCATCCCGACTGGGGCACGCTGGTCTTCAACCTGAGCCGTCACGAGGTGCGCAACTTCCTCATCGCGAGCGCGCTCTACTGGCTGGAGGAGTTCCACATCGACGGGCTGCGGGTGGACGCGGTCGCGTCGATGCTCTACCTGGACTACTCGCGCGAGGCGGGCGAGTGGCTGCCGAACCGCTTCGGAGGTCGCGAGGACCTCGAGGCGGTCTCGTTCCTCCAGGAGTTGAACGCCGTCGTCCACGGGATCCACCCGGGCGTGGCGATGCTCGCGGAGGAGTCGACCGCATGGCCCGGCGTCTCGCGGCCGACCGACGAGGGCGGGCTCGGGTTCACCTTCAAGTGGAACATGGGCTGGATGCACGACACGCTGGACTACATCTCGAAGGAGCCGGTGCACCGGCGCTGGCACCACGACGAGCTGACCTTCTCGCTGGTCTACGCGTGGAACGAGAACTTCGTGCTGCCGCTCTCGCATGACGAGGTCGTGCACGGCAAGGGCCCGCTGCTCCGCAAGATCCCCGGCGACGAGTGGCAGCAGTTCGCCACGCTCCGTGCCCTCTACGGGCACATGTGGGCCCATCCCGGCAAGCAGCTGCTCTTCATGGGCGGGGAGCTCGGGCAGGGCACGGAGTGGTCGGAGGCGGGCTCGCTCGACTGGTACGTGCTCGACTACCCGCTCCACGAGGGGATCCGGCGGTGCGTCGCCGACCTCAACCGCATCTACCGAGGCGAGGCGGCGTTGTGGGAGGTCGACTTCCGGCCCGAGGGCTTCTCGTGGCTCGTCGGCGACGCGCGCGAGGACAACGTCCTGGCGTACGCGCGTTTCTCCGAGGACGGGTCCAGGACACTCGCGTGCATCGTCAACTTCTCGCCCGTCGTCCGGCACCACTGGCGCGTTCCGCTCCCCGTCGGCGGGCCGTGGCGCGAGGTGCTCAACACCGATGCGGAGGAGTACGGCGGCTCCGGCATCGGGAACCTGGGCGGCGTGGAGGCGCTGGAGGAGCCCCTGCACGGCCGCCCGTTCTCCGCGCCGCTGACGCTCCCGCCGCTCGCTACCGTCTGGCTGACACCGGCCGGCTGACGGCGTCTGCGGCCGCCGACCGCGCGGCTAGGGTGCCTCGGTGAGTCGCGCCGTCTGGCCCGGGAGGCCGTTTCCCCTAGGCCCGACCTGGGACGGGGACGGGACGAACTTCTCCCTCTTCAGCGAGAACGCCGAGGGCGTCGACCTCTGCCTGTTCGACGAGGACGAGCACGAGGAGCGCATCCAGGTGAAGCAGCAGACGGCGCACGTCTGGCACGTCTACCTCCCGGGCGTCGGCCCCGGCCAGCGGTACGGCTACCGCGTACGCGGCCGCTGGGACCCGGCGGCGGGCCAGCGATTCAACCCTGCCAAGCTGCTGATCGACCCCTACGCGAAGGCGATCGACGCGCCGATCCTCTACGACCGGGCGCGGACGTTCGCGTACGTCCCGGGCAGGGAGAACGACCCCGACCCGGGCGACTCCGCGCCGGCGATCCCGCGTGGGGTGGTGATCGACCACGGCTTCGACTGGGAGGGCGACGTGCGGCTCGGGCGGCCGCTGGCCGAGACGGTGATCTACGAGCTCCACGTGAAGGGCTTCACGCGGCGGCTGGAGGGCGTCCGCGAGGACCTCCGCGGGACGTACGCCGGGCTGGCCTCGGACGCGGCGCTCGACTACCTGCGCGAGCTCGGCGTGACTGCCGTGGAGTTGCTTCCAGTCCACCACATCGCCGACGAGCACGCGCTCGTCGAGCGTGGCCTGACGAACTACTGGGGCTACTCGACGATCGGCTACTTCGCGCCGCACGCCGGCTACGCGGCGACCGGGTCGCGCGGCGCGCAGGTCAGCGAGTTCAAGGGGATGATCAAGGCGCTCCACCGCGCGGGGATCGAGGTGATCCTCGACGTCGTCTACAACCACACGGCCGAGGGCAACCACCTCGGGCCGACGCTCTCGTTCAGGGGCGTGGACAACGCCGCGTACTACCGGCTCGTCCCGGACGACCCGCGGCACTACGTGGACTTCACGGGGACGGGGAACTCGCTCAACCCCGTCAACCCCTCGGTGCTCCGCCTGATCATGGACTCGCTCCGGTACTTCGTGATCGAGTGCCACGTCGACGGGTTCCGCTTCGACCTGGCCTCGGCGCTCGCGCGCGAGCTCTACGACGTCGACCGGCTCTCGGCGTTCTTCGACGTGATCCACCAGGACCCGGTGCTCTCGCAGGTGAAGCTGATCGCGGAGCCGTGGGACGTCGGGCCCGGCGGCTACCAGGTCGGGAACTTTCCCGTGCTCTGGTCGGAGTGGAACGGCATGTACCGCGACTCCGTCCGCGACTTCTGGCGCGGGCACACCGCCGTCGCCGAGTTCGCGCGGCGCTTCACGGGGTCGAGCGACCTCTACCAGAACGACGGGCGCCACCCCTCGGCGTCGATCAACTTCGTCACGGCGCACGACGGGTTCACGCTCCGCGATCTCGTCTCGTACGACCAGAAGCACAACGAGGCGAACGGCGAGGGCAACCGCGACGGCTCCGACGACAACCGCTCGTGGAACTGCGGCGTCGAGGGCGAGACCGACGACCCGGACGTCAATGCGCTGCGGGACCGCCAGAGCCGCAACATCCTCGCCACGCTGCTTCTCTCCCAGGGGACGCCGATGGTCCTCGCCGGCGACGAGCTCCGCAACACGCAGGGCGGGAACAACAACGCGTACTGCCAGGACAACGAGCTGTCCTGGCTCGACTGGCACGTCGACGAGCGCGACGCCGTGCTCCACGCGTTCACGAAGCGGCTGCTCCGCCTTCGCGCAGAGCATCCCGTGTTCCGCCGCTCCGCGTTCCTTTCGGGCGAGGAGCGGCAGGGGTCCGGCGCGCCGGACGTGTGGTGGTTCCGGCCCGACGGCCGGAAGATGACCCAGGCCGACTGGGCGCGCGGCGACGCCTTCGCCCTCGGCGCGTTCCTGAACGGCGCGGAGATCCCGACGCTGGCACCGGACGGGGAGCCTGTCGCGGACGAGTCGTTCATCGTCCTCTTCAACGCCTGGCGTGAGCCGGTCACCTTCGTGCTGCCCCCGGCCCGCTTCGGCCGCCGCTGGGGGCACGAGCTCGCGACCGCGGCGCCGGAGCTCCTGCCGAACGGCGCGACATACCGCGCGCGGGACGCCGTCGCCCTGGAGGCGCGTGCGCTCCGCGTCCTGCGCCGCGTCGGCTAGTCGACCTGCGGCGGCTGCTGGAGCACACGGAGGCAGATCGAGACGACCCGCGGGTCGAACTGCGTCCCGGAGGCCTCCTCGAGTCGGTGAAACGCCTCCTCGACCGTGAGCGCCTCGCGGTAGGGGCGGTCGGTCGTCATCGCGTGGAAGGCGTCGCAGGCGAAGATGATGCGCGCCTCGAGCGGGATCGCGTCTCCACCGAGGCCGTCCGGATACCCGCGGCCGTCGTAGCGCTCGTGGCACGCGCGCACGATCGGGCGCACCTCCGAGAGCTGCTCGATCGGCGCGAGGATCCGCTCCCCGAGCTCGGGATGCTGCTCGATCACGGCGCGCTCTTCGCGCGTCAGCGGGCCGGCCTTCGTGAGGATCGACGCGGGGATGCCGATCTTGCCGATGTCGTGGAAGAGGGCGCCGAGCTCCAGGCGCTTGAGCCGCCTCGCGTCGAGCCCGAGCTCCCGACCGACCTCGATCGCCATGTCGCAGATCCAGCGGGCGTGCGAGCTTGTATACGCGTCCTTCGCCTCGAGCGCGTTCGCGAGCGCCTCGACCGTCGAGAGGAACGTGCGCTCGAGCGTCGCGAAGCTCCCCGCGTTCGTGATCGCGAGCCGCGCCTGCGACGCGATCCCGGC
>DASSVY010000091.1:0-5374 GCA_035705535.1 Gaiella sp.
CGCTGCACCCTGCCGGAGGGGTTGGCGGACCTCCCCCTACGGAGTATCGTGAGGAGCGGGGAACGGAACGTCAACGGCAAGTCACTCACGTGGGTCGTGGGGGGCGAGCGGTAATCGGGGGAGGGGAACGTGAGTGCTGTCTCACCGGAGGCTGTAGCGGCGTCTGCCGACTATGCCGCCACGCGTGCGCCAACCTGGCGTTCGAGCCGCGGCTGGCTCATGCGGCGGCTGCTGCTCCTCGCTGACATCGTCGGGCTCATCACCGCCTTCGTCGTTGCACAGCGGATCGTGGCTGCGCCGACGCCGGTAGACACCGTCGTGCCGCAATGGGAGCTGGTGCTCTTTTGCGCGAGTCTGCCGCTGTGGGTGGTTCTGGCCCGGCTGCACGGATTGTACGACCGTGACGAGGAGCGGACCGACCACTCATCGGTCGACGACTTCTTCGGCGTCCTCCAGATGGTCACCATCGGGACGTGGATCTTCCTTGTCGGTACGCACGTCGTCGCCCTCGCCCATCCGACGCTCGAGCGCATCGTCGTCTTCTGGGCGCTTGCGATCGGGTTCGTCTGGCTCTTCCGCGTTCTGATCCGCTTCGTCGGTCGGCGCCAGGCGGCGTACGTGCAGAACGTCCTCGTCGTCGGCTCGGGCAACGTCGCACAGCTCCTCGCCGAGAAGATGGGCAAGCACCGCGGCTACGGCCTCAACATCGTCGGGTTCGTCGACCACGACGCCGGCGCCGCCCAGAACGGCGGGCCTCCCATCGAGCTTCTCGGCACGACGCCCGAGATCCGCCAGCTCGTCCACCAGCACCGCATCGATCGCGTCGTCGTCGCGTTCTCCAACGACTCGCACGAGCAGACCCTCGACGTCATCCGTCTGCTCCAGGATCAGCGGGTGCAGGTCGACATCGTCCCGCGGATGTTCGAGGTGCTCGGGACGAGCGCCGAGCTCCACGCGATCGAGGGTATCCCCCTGGTCGGGCTTGCGCCGCCGCACCTCTCGCAATCGTCGCGCTTCCTCAAGCGCTCGTTCGACGTCATAGGCGCAACGTTCGGTTTGGTCATCCTGTCGCCCTTGCTCCTCGCCACGGCGATCGCGATCAAGATCGACTCGCGCGGGTCGGTGTTCTTCCGCCAGGTCCGGATGGGGGAGGACGAGCGGACGTTCCGGATCTTCAAGTTCCGTACGATGGTCGCCGACGCCGAGCTGCTGAAGGAGCAGGTGTCCCACCTCAACATGCACCGCGAGGACGACCCGCGGATGTTCAAGGTGCCGGCGGACCCGCGCGTCACCCGCGTCGGAGCGTTCCTCCGCCGCTCCCGGATCGACGAGCTCCCGCAGCTGATCAACGTTCTCAAGGGCGAGATGTCGCTCGTCGGCCCGCGTCCGCTGATCCTCGACGAGGACAGGTATGTCGAGCGGTGGGCGCGGCGGCGCCTGAGCCTGCGTCCCGGCATCACCGGGCTCTGGCAGGTGCTCGGTGCGAGCGACATCCCGTTCGAGGAGATGACGAAGCTCGACTACCTCTACGTCACGAACTGGTCGCTCGGAGAGGACGTGAGGCTGATCCTTCGCACGATCCCGTCGCTCGCCCGCGGGCGCGCGGCGTACTAGAACCGCGGGGCGCTCACCGGCGAGGCGGGCGACCCGAGGTCCACGTCCTCAGGAGCCGAAGCCGAGCGCGCCGAGGTCGGGCATCTGGCTTCGGAGCTTCGCCTCCACGGCCTGCGATGCAGCCCGGAGCGCCTCGTTCGCCGCGGCGACCACCATGTCGCCGAGCATCTCGGGGTCCTCCGGGTCGATCGCGCGCGGGTCGATTCTCAGCTCGACGAGCTCGCCCGCGCCGTTCGCCTTGGCGGTGACCATGCCGCCCCCGGCCGACGCCTCGGCAATCTCGTCCTTCGCGGCGGCCTGCGCCTCCGCCATCTGCTGCTGCATCTCCTGTGCCTGCTTGAGCAGGGCGTTCATGTCCATCTTCACGAGGTCTCCTCTACTTGGGTTGCGTCGAGGTCGCTTTCGAGCAGCGCGATGAAGCCGCGCTCGTCGAGGGGTGCCTCCTCGGCGCCTCCGTCGTCGGGCGCGGAGGTGGCGAGGGCGGTCACGATCGCGAGCCGGCGGCCGGTGACGTCGTACAGCGCGTCGCGGAGCAACTGCGCGTTGCCCGGCTCCTCGACCTGCGTCCGGTGGAACTCCGCCCCGGGTCGGAACGAGAGCGTGAGCGTGTCACCCTCGAGGCCCGAGGGGCTCGCCTCGGCGAGGAGCGTCGCGATCGGAATCGAGCGCTCCTTCACGGCGGGGAGCACGCTGCGCGACCAGGCCTCCTGCATCTGCTCCAACGAGACGTCGAGCGCTGCCGGCGTGGTCGTCTCACCCTCGGGCACCGGAGGCGCCGGGCCCGCCGCGGGCGCGGGAACGGGGGAGGGGCCCCACGACTCCGCGGCGGGTGGACCGGCGTGCATCCGTGATTCCAGCACTTCGACCCGATGGACGAGCGATTCCCGCGCGAGATCGGAGTGGGGCCGCGTCACCTTGACCAGTGCCAGCTCGAGCGGGAGTCGAGGGTCGCCGCCCTGTCGCTCGTCCTCGAGCACGACCCCGAGAAGGTCGATCAGGCGCACCACGGTCGGCTCCGGAAGCTGGTTCGCCTGTTCGCGCAGTCGCTCGCGCGACTCCTCGGTCAGCGGCAGCGAGTCGGGCACGTGACCGAGATGCTGGACGAGCAGCAGGTGGCGCAGATGCTCGAGCAGGTCGCGCGTGAGCTGCGCAAGATCGAGCCCGCGCTCCGCCAGCTCCTCCACTGTGACGAGCGCGCCGGCGACATCCCGGTCGACGATCGTGTCGCACAGCCGGAAGAGAACGTCCTCCTCGACTGCGGTCCCGAGCTGGAGGACGTCCTGGACGGAGATCGAGTTGCCGGTCGCGGCGGAGAGCTGGTCGAGGGTCGAGATCGCATCCCGGTATGCGCCGCCTGCGCTGCGCGCGATGAGGGAGAGCGCGGCGTCGGGCGCGTCGATCCCCTCCCCGTCGCACACCGTCCGCAGCGCGTGGACGAGCTCGCGCATCCGCGGGCGCTGGAAGACGAACGTCTGGCAGCGGGAGCGAACCGTGGGGATCACCTTCGCGAGATCCGTCGTGCAAAAGACGAAGACGAGGTGCGGCGGGGGCTCCTCGATGAGCTTCAGGAGGGCGTTCCAGGCCTGGTTCGTGAGCTGGTGCGCCTCGTCGACGATGTAGACCTTGTACTGCCCCTCGGCGGGGCGGAGCATCGCCCGCTCGCGGATCTCGCGTACCTCGTCGATCCCGCGCTGCGACGCGGCGTCCATCTCGATCACGTCGAGAGACGTCCCGTCGGCGATGGCGCGCGCGATCCGGGTGCTCGGGTCGAAGTCGGGAGTCGGACCGCCTTCGGCGTTCAACGCCTTCGCGAGGATTCGCGCCATCGAGGTCTTGCCCGTGCCGCGCGGCCCGGCGAACAGGTACGCCTGCCGCACCTGGTCGTGCTCGAGCGCGTTCCGAAGCGTCCGGACCACCGCATCTTGGCCAACGACCTGCGTGAAGTCGAGCGGCCGGTACTTGCGATACAGCGCCGTCACGACGCCATTCTCGCAGACCGCCGACCCCGGGTCGGTCGAGCGCCCGGCCACGCGCTCCGTCGTCGAACAAGGCGACCCCGGGTGGTGTCGTCGCCGACTGCTCGGGCCGGGCGGTGCCGCGTCACCTGGGAGGGAGTTCTTAGCGCTGCTTCCTTCCGGACCTGACGCGGTTCGAACGCTCCCAGTGCGCGGGACCCGACCGTCAGCGCAACGTGTCGACGACCCATGCCCGCGACCGCCGCCCTCGGACGGCGTTCGGTCCCGCTGGAGCGGATTTCGGGTTCAGGGAACCGCTGACTCCCCACCTAGCGCGACCGGGCGCGCGCAGCGTAGCAGGGGCTCGAGAGGCGACGCCGAACGCTCCCCGACCGGTGTCCTCTACACTCACGACGCGGATGGGCATTGCCGCGCGCTCACTTGTCGAAGCCTCGAGCCGTCTGCCCTCTTCGGTCAAGGCAGATCCGGCGACCGCCGATGACGCCCTTGTGACGTCTGTCGCCAGCTCCCCGCTGTCGGTCGACGAGCCGGTCAGCCCCGAGCTCGCGCTCGTCGATCCGGAGCTCGGAGAGCGCCTACGTGCGCTCCTCCCGGAGATCGAGCTCGAGCCGCCTCCGCCGCTCCTTCGGGCCGTTCCGGACCCGCAGCCTGACGAGGCCCAGCCTCTTGCCCCGCCCCCGGAGCTTGTCGGGTCGTCCGACCATGGCGCGGTCGTCGATCCGGCGCCGCAACAGGTTCCGGTCTATGTCTACCCGACACGCGGGGAGCGTTTCCGGTCCTTCGCGAAGGCGTTCGTCGCGGGTGCGGCGGCGGCGACGGTGATCACCGTGGGTGTCATCGCGGAGCGCGATGATGGCCCCGCTGTCGCTCAGGAAGCCGGCCCCGCTCCGCCAACGGTCGCCGCTCCCGTCCCGGCGCCGAAGGTCAAACCCGGCGGAAGCGGGACCCAAAGGACGAAGAAGCCGGCCTCGGCTCCCAGCAGCACTCGCGCGAAGCAAGCGATCACGAAGCAGGGGAAGACGCCGGCAACGAGCGGGGCGAAGACGCAGCGTGCGTCCGCGAAGGGGACCGCGAAGGCCAAGACCGCGGGCCGGGCCGGACGTTCGAAGGCGACACCGCCGCCCGCCGCGAGCACAGAGCCGAAGCGATTCGCGTGGGCGCCGGTGAACGGTGCAGTCGGCTATCGCTTCGAGCTGTTCCGCGGAGACAAGCAGGTGCTCGACGTGCGGACGACGACCCCCGCCTATGAGCTCCCGGCCCGATGGCGGCACGCCGGCCGCAACCAGACGCTCACGAAGGGCGACTACCGCTGGTACGTCTGGCCGCTGCGCCCTAGCGGCCCGGGCGCAGTCGCGGTCGTGCAGGCGCGCCTCACCGTTCCCTAGCCCCACTCACTCGTGCAGGGGACGTCGGGCTGAAGGCGAAAGCGGTCCACGCCGATGGACCACTCGATGGGGCCCCTAGACACGACGCTCCCCCCGGACGTCCCGCGCATCAGTCCAGAGCTCGCCCTTGTCGATCCCGAGCTCGCGCGCCGTGTGCGGCATCGCATCCCGCGGAAGCTTCCAGGCCATGGTCCGCCCCTTCCGATCCTGCGCCTGCCGGCCGTCCCCGCCCACGACGGCGAGGCGGCACGGCCGGCGAGGCCCTAGCAGGCTCAGCGAGAGCCCTTGGGGCGTGGCCCCGGCTCCGCTAGCCTTGCACCTCCCGGGCGCATAGCTCAGCGGGAGAGCGCTCGCTTCACACGCGAGAGGTCCCTGGTTCGATCCCAGGTGCGCCCATCC
>DASSVY010000092.1:0-10503 GCA_035705535.1 Gaiella sp.
CGCGCGCGATCCTGGTGAAAGAGCGCGACCTCCGCTCGGCGCTCACGACCCGCTCGGGGCTCCACGCGATCCTCGACGTCGTGATCGAGGGTCAGACGACCCCGCATCACGCGGTGCTCAAGCAGTACCAGCAGCACCCGATCCGGGGGACGCTGACGCACGTCGACTTCCACGAGGTGCGGCTCGACCAGGCGATTCAGGCGACGGTCAACATCCAGCTCGTGGGCGAGTCGCCCGGCGCCAAGCAGGGGGGCGTCGTCCAGCAGGTCACCCGCGAGATCCGCGTCGAGGCGCTGCCGACGGCGATCCCGGAGCACATCGAGATCGACATGGCTCCCCTCGAGGTCGGGGCGATCCTTCGCGTGGCCGACCTGCCGGCGATCGAAGGGGTCGCGTACCTCGACGATCCCGAGACGGTCCTCGCGAACTGCTCGATGCCGCGCGGCATCGCCGAGCTCGAGGAGGCGGAGGCAGCCGAGGGCGAGGAAGGCGAGGAGGGCGCCGAGGGCGCGGAGGGCGAGGCGAGCGCCGAGACCTCCGACGAGGGCTCGGAGAGCGGCACGGAGTGATCCGTGCGCCTCTTCCGCCGGGAAGAGGTCGGTGCGTCCGTGGATCTGCTCGTCGCGGGGCTGGGCAATCCCGGTAGCGAGCACGCGCGCGACCGGCACAACGTCGGCTGGATGGTCGTCGACGAGCTGGCGCGACGGCACGAGGGCTCGTTCAAAGGGAAGTTCCGGGGCCGCCTCGCGGACGTGCGGGTCGGGGACGCCAAGCTCGTGCTCCTGAAACCCGAGACGTACATGAACGAGTCGGGCGCGTCGATCCAGGCGGCATCCTCCTTCTACAAGCTTCCGCCGGAGCAGGTGCTCGTCGTCCACGACGACGTCGACTTCGAGACGGGACGGCTGTAGGCGCGCGCGGGCGGCGGGCTCGCGGGGCACAACGGCCTGCGCTCGATCGCCCAGCGGCTCGGCTCGCAGGACTTTCTCCGCCTGCGTATCGGCGTCGGCCGACCCGGCCGCGGCGATCAACGTCCGGTCGCCGACTACGTCCTCTCCGGCTTCGCGGCCGAGGACGACGCGGAGGCGATCGTGGGCCGAGCCGCCGACGCGGTCGAGTGCCTCGTGGCCGAGGGTCTCGAGGAGACGCAGCGCCGCTTCAACTGAGGACCTTGCCGGCGCGACATCGCTGCGTTGCACATCCGGCACGAAGCCGGCACCCACCGGTGACGGGTGCGCGGATACCGTGACCACAGGGCACCTGGGGGTGCCCCTGGGGGCATGTGGAGGGGCGGCAGGCTGCCGCGGCCCGACTACGATGGCCGCGCGGGCACGATCCCGCCCATTTCCGTGGACCAGCTGACCGCACAGACGACCCCACTCTCGTCGCTCGTCGACGAGCTGCGCCGGCAGGACCGCTTCCAGGCCTTCGTCGGTGCGCTGCCGACGCGCGCCCGCGTGTCGGAGCCCGTGCTTCCGCTGCTCCTCGCCTCGCTCCATGCGGAGCTCGGGCGGCCGCTGCTCGTGCTCCTGCCCGAGGACGCCGACGCGCGGGACGCCGCCGAGGGCGCGTCGTGGTTCGTAGGCGACGGGCTGGTGGCGCTCCTCCCGAGCCGCGGCGTCGGCTGGGACTCGGGGCTCACGCCGCCACCGCACCTCGTGGGCGAGCGCTACCGCGCGCTCGACGTCCTCGCTTCGGGCGGCCTCGTCTGCGCGTCGGTGCGGGCGCTCGGCGAATGGCTGCCTCCGGTCGACGCCCGCCCGACTCCGCTCCGGCTCCGCGTCGGCGAGGAGCCGGGGATCGACGGCCTCTCGGAGCACCTCGCGCTGGCGGGATACGAGCGGGTCGACCGGGTCGAGGAGCGCGGGCAGTTCGCCGTGCGCGGCGGCCTCGTCGACGTCTTCCCGTCCACCGGTCGTGAGCCCTTGCGCGTCGAGCTGTTCGGCGACGAGATCGAGCAGATCCGGGCGTTCTCTCCTTTCACCCAGCGCGCCCTCCACGCCGAGGACGCCGCCGTGGTGTACCCGGCAGGAGAGCGCCGCCGCGACCTCGACGAGCCGTCGCTCCGGGACGACGAGGGCGACGACGTCGTCCCGGTTCCAAACGACCTCGTGCCGTCGGTCGACCGGGCCCCCGATCTCGTCTGGAGCCCCGACGACGTGCGGCGTGCCCGGGAGGAGGACGGCCTCCAGGCGCTCGACCTCGAGGCCGCGACGCAGCTCGATCCGTTCCCGCGATCGCAGGCGCACTCGTTCGAGGCGCAGCGCCCCGCGATCGCCGCGCGCGGGCTGAGCGAGGCGGAGAACGAGCTCGCGGGGCTCGTGCGCTCGGGGAATCGGGTCGTCGTGTCGTTCTCACACCTCGGCGAGGCGCAGCGCCAGGCGGGCCTCCTGCGCAAGGTCGACGCGTCGCTCCTGGAGGCCGGCGAGCCCCTGCCCGCCGATCCGGCCGTCCGGTTCGCGGTCGTCCCGGCGCGCCGAGGGTTCGTCTCGCGCGAGCTCGGGATCGCACTGCTCCCCGACACGCAGGTCTTCCGCAAGCGCCCGCCGCGCGCAGACGCCCGGCTCGGGCGGGCGCTCGCGAGCTTCGCCGAGCTCCGGCTCGGTGACTACGTCGTCCACGAGGACCACGGCATCGGGAAGCTGCTCGGCTTCGACACGAAAGAGGTGGCCGGCGTCACGCGTGACTACCTTCACCTCGCGTTCCGCGGCGAGGACCGGCTGTTCGTGCCGCACGAGCAGGTCGGGAAGCTCTCGCGCTACATCGGCGCCGACGCGTCGGCGCCGGCGCTGTCGAGGCTCGGCGGCAAGGCCTGGCAGACGCTCAAGGCGCGCGCCCGCGCCTCCGTCCGCGAGCTCGCCGGCGAGCTGTTGCAGCTCTACGCCCAGCGGCAGCGCGCGGAAGGAATCGCCCACACGCTCGAGAGCGACTGGCTGGAGCGGCTCGAGGCGTCCTTCCCGTACCGCGAGACCGACGACCAGCAGCGGGCGATCGAGGCGGTCAAGGAGGATCTCGAGGCGCCGCGCCCGATGGATCGCCTCGTCTGCGGCGACGTCGGCTTCGGCAAGACCGAGGTCGCGGTCCGCGCGACGTTCGCGGTCGCGGTGAACGGCCGCCAGGTGCTCGTGCTCTGCCCGACGACGATCCTCGCCGAGCAGCACTGGAACACGTTCCGCGAGCGGTATCGGGATTTCCCGGTTCGGGTCGAGATGGTCTCCCGTTTCCGCAGGCCCGCCGAGGTCAAGCAGGTGCTGCGCGAGTTCGCCGAGGGCAAGGTCGACGTCCTCGTGGGCACCCACCGGATCCTCTCGCGCGACGTCATGCCCAACGAGCTCGGGCTGGTCGTCGTCGACGAGGAGCAGCGGTTCGGCGTCCGCCAGAAGGAGCTGCTGCGCGCGCTCAGGCTCGAGGTCGACGTGCTCGCCCTGTCCGCGACGCCGATTCCGCGCACCCTGCACATGTCGCTCTCGGGGCTCCGCGACATCTCGGTGATCGAGACTCCGCCCGAGGGGCGCCGCGCGATCCGCACGACGGTCGGCGAGCTCGACGAGGAGCTCGTGCGGGTCGCGCTCGAGCGGGAGCATGCGCGGGGCGGGCAGGCGTTCTACCTGCACAACCGGGTCGAGTCGATCGACGAGGCGACGGAGAAGCTGCAGCAGCTGTGCCCGGGTCTCCGCTTTCTCGCGGCACACGGGCAGATGGCGGAGCGCGAGCTCGAGGAGCGGATGCACGCCTTCCTCGCGGGCGATGCGGACGTCCTCGTCTCGACGACGATCATCGAGTCGGGGATCGACATCCCGCAGGCGAACACGCTGATCGTCGAGCGTGCCGACACCCTCGGGCTCGCGCAGCTGTACCAGATCCGCGGCCGGGTCGGGCGCTCGGACGTGACGGCGCACGCATACCTCTTCTATCCCGACGCGAACGAGCTCACCCCCGAGGCGCGCGCCCGGCTGGCGACGCTCGCGGACCACACCGAGCTCGGTGCCGGGTTCCAGATCGCGATGCGCGATCTCGAGATTCGCGGCGCCGGCGATTTGCTCGGCGCCGAGCAATCGGGACATGTCGCCGCGCTCGGGTTCGAGCTCTACGTCGAGATGCTCGACGAGGCGGTCGCCGAGCTGTCCGGCCAGGCGCGAGTCGTCGCGCGGCCCGTGCGGATCGACGCCAGGGTCGACGCGTACGTCCCGGCCGCATACGTCCAGGCGGAGGCGCTCAAGATCGACCTCCATCGGCGGATCGCGCTCGCGGAGCACGAGGACGAGCTTCGCGAGCTCCGGGCGGCGACCGAGGACCGCTACGGGCCGTTGCCCGAGCCGGTCGAGAACCTCTTCCGGCTGCAGGAAGCGCGACTCGCGCTGGCCCTTGTCGGCGCCGACTACCTCGTCTTCCGGAACGGCCGCGTCACGGTCGGTCCGGTCGCGCTCGCGGCGTCCGAGCTCCGCGCGCTGCGGGCCCGCGCCGAGACCGCGATCTACACGTCGGCGCGTCAGGAGGTGGCGATCAGGGCCGACGGGCTCGAGGGAGCGCTCGCCCTGGCCGCTGCTATCGTTGCCGCTCGCCGGGACGGCTGAGCACGAGGAAAAAGCCCGTGCCCATACGTTTTCCGAACCCGTCGTAACCCGCCCGTAACCGCCCGTCGCCTAAAAGAGGAACCTGATGAAGCGCTCGCTCATGCTCGCCGCCGCGGCCCTGGCCGTGCTCACCGTCGTCGCCGGCTGCGGCGACACCGACGAGGTGCCGACCGACGCGGTTGCGGTGGTCGACGGAACGCCGATCTCCAAGTCGACGCTCGACGAGCTGCTGACGCGCACGAAGAAGACATACGCCGCGCAGAAGCGCCAGTTCCCCAAGGCCGGGACCCCGGAGTACCAGTCGCTCCAGACGCAGGCCGTCGCGTTCCTCGTCCAGCGCGCCGAGTACGCGCGGGAGGCCGACAAGCTTGGCGTCAAGGTGACGGACGCACAGATCCAGAAGAAGGTCGACGACGTCAAGAAGCAGTACTTCGGCGGAAACCAGAAGAAGTTCGAGGCCGGGCTCAAGGCGCAGTCCTACACCCTCGCCGCGCTCCGCGACGATGCACGCGCGCAGCTCGTCTCCGAGGGGATCTACAAGGACATCACCGGGAACGCGAAGATCTCCGATGCAGAGGCCCAGCAGTACTACGACCAGAACATCGACCGCTACAAGGTCGCCGAGTCGCGCGTGGTGCGCCACATCCTCGTGAAGACGAAGAACGAGGCGGACCAGATCCGCAGCGAGATCGAGGGCGGTGCCGACTTCGCGACGCTCGCGAAGGAGAAGTCGCTCGACCCGGGCTCGAAGGACCAGGGCGGCAAGCTGACGGTCAGCAAGGGACAGACCGTCGCGCCGTTCGACAAGGCCGCGTTCTCGCTCGACACGAACCAGCTCTCCGGGCCGGTCAAGACGCAGTACGGGTACCACCTGATCCAGCCGCTCACCGACGTGAAGCAGGGCCGCGTCACCCCGTTCACCGAGGTCCGGGCGCAGATCAAGTCCCAGCTCCTGCAGCAGAAGAAGGGCGACGCTGTCTCGCAGTGGGTCGCGAAGGTCGAGAAGGAGTACAAGGGCAAGGTCTCCTACGCGACCGGCTACGAGCCGCCCGACACGACCACGACGGGCACCGGCACCACGAGCGGTTAGCGTCCGGCCCGTGGCCGGGGACGCGCTCCGCGAGCTCAGAGACCTCACCGCGGTCCTGCGGGTGGAGTGCCCCTGGGACCGCGAGCAGACCGCACGCACGATCGTCCCGCACACCGTCGAGGAGGCGTACGAGGTCGCGGAGGCCGCGCTCGCCGACGATCCCGCGAAGCTGCGCGACGAGCTGGGAGACCTCCTCTTCCAGGTGTTCTTCCTCTCGCGGCTCCTCGAGGAGCAGGACGAGGGCGACCTCGACGAGGTCGCGCGCGGCGTCCACGAGAAGCTCGTCCGCAGGCATCCCCACGTGTTCGGCGCGGCCGAGGCGGCGACGCCCGGCCATGTCCGCGCACGGTGGGAGACGATCAAGACGGAACAGGAGGGACGCGAAGGCGTCTTTCACGACGTCCCGCAGTCGCTGCCGGCCCTTCTCCGCGCACGCAAGGTCCAGCGCCGCGCCGCGGCCGTCGGCTACGACTGGCCCGACCTCGACGGCCCGGCCGGGAAGGTGCGGGAGGAGGTCGAGGAGCTGCTCGCCGAGGTCGCGCGCACCGGCCGGCCGCCGGCGGAGACGGAGCCGGACCGCCGCGTCGAGGCGGAGCTCGGCGACCTGCTCTTCACCGTCGTGAACCTCGCGCGGTTCGTGAACGTCGACCCCGAGCTTGCGCTCCGCGCCACGACGCAGCGCTTCGTCGCTCGCGTCGAGCTCGCGGAGCGGCTGGCCGCAGAGGCGGGGGAGACGTGGACGGAGCTCGACCTCGACGCGCAGGAGCGCTGGTACGAGCGCGCGAAGGCCGCGTTTGGCCCCGCCGAGCACCCCTAGCCGAGTTGCCCTCGCGGGACACTGTCTAGTCTTCGCGACCGTGAGCCGGAGAACGCGATGAGCGAGATCGTGCACGTCCACGGCCGCCAGGTGCTCGATTCGCGCGGGAACCCGACCGTGGAGGTCGAGATCGGCCTCGACTCCGGCGCGTTCGGCCTTGCCGCCGTCCCGTCCGGGGCCTCGACCGGTGAGCACGAGGCGGTCGAGCTGCGCGACGGGGGTGACGAGTGGCTGGGGAAGGGCGTCTCCCGCGCCGTCGCGCACGTCGACGGCGAGATCGCCGAGGCGATCCTCGGCTTCGACGCGGGCGACCAGCGAGCGATCGACCGGACGCTGATCGAGCTCGACGGGACTCCGACGAAGGCACGGCTCGGGGCGAACGCGATCCTCGGCGCGTCCCTCGCGGTCGCGAAGGCGGCAGCTGCCGAGGCGGGCGTGCCGCTCTACCGCTGGGTCGGCGGGACGAACGCGAACGTCCTCCCGGTGCCACTGCTCAACGTGGTCAACGGCGGGGCCCATGCGGAGAACAGCCTCGACTTCCAGGAGTTCATGCTCGTCCCGGCCGGTGCGGAGAGCTTCTCGGAGGCGCTCCGGATCGGGGTCGAGACGTACCACCACCTGAAGAAGCTCCTCGTCGAGCGCGGCCTTTCGACCGGGGTCGGCGACGAGGGCGGGTTCGCGCCCGACTTCGAATCGGCGTACGACGCCTGCGAGGCGATCCTCGAGGCCGCCGAGCGCGCAGGGCACCGCGAGAACGTCGCGCTCGCGCTCGATCCCGCGACGAGCGAGCTCTACTCGGACGGCGCGTACCGACTCGAACGCCAGGGCGGCACGCTCGACTCCGCGGGGATGATCGGGCTCTGGGCCGATCTCTGCGACCGGTTTCCGATCGTCTCGATCGAGGACGGGCTGGGCGAGTCGGACTGGGCCGGCTGGCAGACGCTCACCGACCGGCTGGGCGGACGCGTCCAGCTCGTCGGCGACGACCTCTTCGTGACGAACGTCGAGTTCCTCCGCCGCGGCATCGCCGAGCGGGTCGCGAACGCGATCCTCGTGAAGGTGAACCAGATCGGGACGCTGACCGAGACGCTCGACGCCGTCGAGCTCGCGCACCGCAACGGGTATCGCGTCGTCATGTCGCACCGTTCCGGGGAGACGGAGGACACGACGATCGCCGACCTGGCCGTCGCGACGAACGCCGGGCAAATCAAGACGGGCGCGACCGCGCGCTCGGACCGCGTCGCGAAGTACAACCAGCTCCTCCGCATCGAGGAGGAGCTCGGAGACGAGGCGCGCTATCCCGGGTGGGACGCGTTCCCCAGGGCGGCCTCCTGAACGTCGACGCGTCTACCCTGACTCAGGTGACGAGCCACACCCGGCGGACCAAGATCGTCGCGACGATCGGGCCGGCCTCGTCGACGGACGCCGCCGTCGCGGCGCTGATCGAGGCCGGCATGGACGGCGCGCGCATGAATCTCTCGCATGGCACCCACGACGATCACGCGCGCACGGCCGAGGTCGTCCGGGCCGCCGAGGCGGACGCAGGCCGGTCGATCGCGCTGATCGCCGACCTCCAGGGGCCGAAGCTCCGCGTCGGCGACATCCCGGGGGTCGTCGAGCTCACCGACGGCAACACCGTCGTGATCGCCGGCGAGGACGTCGCGACCGGCGACGACCTCCCGGTCAGCCCTTCCGTGCTCGGCTCGGTCCTCCGCCCTGGGCACGAGGTGCTGATCGACGACGGTCACATCCGGCTCCGCGTCGAGCGCGTCGAGCGCGGCCGCGCGAGCTGCACGGTGGTCGTCGGCGGGCCGGTCGGGCCGCACAAGGGGGTCAACCTCCCCGGCGTCCCGCTGCCGATCCCTTCGCTGACGCGCAAGGACCTCGACGACCTCGAGTTCGCCCTCGGGCTCGGCGTCGACTTCGTCGCGCTCTCGTTCGTCCGCTCTGCCGCCGACGTGAAGGCGCTCCGCACGCTGATCGAGGCGCGCGCGTCGCAGGCCTGGGTGATCGCCAAGATCGAGAAGGCCGAGGCGGTCGCGGCGCTCGACGAGATCCTCGCCGAGGCCCATGGCGTGATGGTCGCGCGCGGCGACCTCGGGGTCGAGATCGGGGCCGCGGAGGTGCCGCTCCTGCAGAAGCGGATCATCCTCGGCGCGCTCGAGCGGGGAAAGCCCGTGATCACGGCAACGCAGATGCTCGAGTCGATGATCCAGTCGCCGGAGCCGACGCGGGCCGAGGCCTCGGACGTCGCAAACGCGATCCTCGACGGGACGTCCGCGATCATGCTTTCGGGCGAGACGGCCGTAGGGGCGCACCCGGTCGAAGCCGTGCGGGTGATGGACCGGATCGCGCTGGCGGTCGAGCCGAGCCTCGGCTACCGCCACGAGATCCCTACCGCGGACGACGAGCCGACGATCGACCAGGCGATGTCGAACGCCGCCTGCGACGTCGCGGAGGCGCTCTCCGCGAGCGCGATCCTCGTGCCGACGTTCTCCGGCCACACGGCCTCGGCGGTGGCCCGGCTGCGCCCGCAGCGCGCGATCGTCGCGCTCACCCACAAGCGCGAGTCTCTCCGGCACCTCGCGCTCGAGTGGGGGGTGACGCCGCTGACGATCCCCGAGACGACCGACGTCGAGGACCTCTGGTCACGCTCGATCGTCGCGGCAATGGAGGCCGGCGTCGTCGCGTCGGGCGACCGCGTCGTGATCACGGCGGGCACCGCGGTGAACATCCCCGGCTCCACGAACGTGATCAAGGTCGACATCGCCTAGTAGTCGAGACAGGGGCCTGGGGGCGCGCGTCGAAGTCCGTCGCGTGCCGGAGAGGGGACAGGCCTCGGAACGACGGAAACGGAGACAGCGGGCTTCGTCGCGCCGCCGCATGCGCCGCCCGCACATCCCACGCTGGGCCCTGCCGCTCGTGGTGCTCGGAGCGGTGGGGTTCCTCTACGTCAGGCCGATCGACTCGTACCTCGAGACGCGGAGCCAGCTCGACGAGCGTCGGGCGGAGGTGGCGATGCTGCGCGCCCAGCGCGCCCGTCTGAGCACGCGGCTCGAGCAGGAGACGAGCGTCGACGGCCTCGCTCGCCAGGCACGGAGGATCGGATACGTCCGCCCGGGCGAGCACCTGTTCATCGTCGAAGGCACCGCGGCCTGGGCCAAACGCCACTGAGGTTGCACCGCGGCTACCGTCCCGAGCGTGGACGATCGGGCCGTCGTCGCCGCACAGCTGGGTCGCGAGCCGCGCGCGTTCAGGCGCGTCGTCGTCCGCTGTCCGTTCGGCCGACCCGCGGTGACGGAGCAGGCGCCCTACACCCCCGAGGGGGAGCCCTTCCCGACGACGTACTGGCTCACGTGCCGCCACCTCGTCGCCGCGGTCTCGCGCCTCGAGGCCGCCGGTGGGGTGGAGCGGTGGAGCGCCGCAGTCGAGGCGAACGACTCCCTGCATTCGGATCTCGAGCGGGCGTCCGAAGAGCAGCGCGCGATCCGTCGCGGGCTCGTCGACGACGAGTTGCCCGACGGCGGGGCGGCGCTCGAGCTCGGGATCGGCGGCTCCCGGAATCCCGCGGCGCTCAAGTGCCTCCACGCCCACGTCGCGTTCGCCCTCGCGCGACCGGGGTATCGCGTCGGCGAGGCGATCCTCGAGGACGTGCCGGAGCAGTGGCCGGCGAGGTGCTGCAGCGACCTCTCGTTAGCATCGCCCCGATGACGACCGTCGAGGGTGCCAGGCGGGACTGGGCGGAAGGAAACCGGCGGTTCGTCCAGGAGGCGTCGGATCCCGCTCGGGCGGAGGTGCTGCACGAGCAGCTCGACGTCGTCACCAACGAGCTTCGCCGCCGCGTCGGGGCGACGTTCACGCTCGCGGAGCTCGCGGACGCCTACGGCGGAGCGGAAGGCTGGCTCCTGACGGTTGTCGGTGAGCGCGCGCCGTCGAAAGGGTGGGCGCGCACCGCGAGCCTCGCCGCCGACGCGGCGTTCCATGCCTACAGCCGCGGCGCGCAGGATTACGACCCGTGACTG
>DASSVY010000093.1:0-2055 GCA_035705535.1 Gaiella sp.
GCCGCGCTCGGGGGGATCGGGCACTACTTCGGCTGGGCGCCCAGCGCCGAGGACGCGGAGCGCTTCGGTGCGCTGCTCCCGCACGAGCGCATGCACGCGGTCTTCGACGACGGTCACATCGTCGCCGGGGCGGGCGCGTACGGTTCGGAGCTGACGCTTCCCGGAGGCCCGACGCCGTGCGCCGGGGTCACCGTGGTCGGCGTCTTGCCGTCGCACCGTCGCCGCGGGCTCTTGCGGCGGATGATGGAGATGCAGTTGCGCGACGTGCGCGAGCGCGGGGAGCCGATCGCCGCGCTGTGGGCCTCCGAGGAGACGATCTACGGCCGCTTCGGGTACGGGCTCGCCTCGCTCTGCCTGAACCTCGGCATCCGGCGTCGGAACGTCCGGATCCGGCCCGAGCTCCCGCAGGCGGGGTCGGTGCGGCTGATCGAGAACGACGAGGCGCTGCGCGTCTTGCCACCTCTCTACGACCGCATCCGGAAGCGGAGCCCCGGCTTCCTGTCGCGCTCGCGCGGCTGGTGGGAGACCCGCACGCTCGGCGACCGCCCCGAGAACCGGCGCGGGGCCGGCCCGCTGGAGCGTGCCCTCTACGAGCGTGACGGCCGCGCCGCCGGCTGGGTGCTGTACCGGATCGCGCAGGACGGCGCGACCTACGAGGAATGGAAGAAGACCGTCAGGGTCACCGAGGTCCAGGGAATCGACGATGCCGCTCGCGGCGAGGTCTGGCGGTTCCTGCTCGGGATCGACTGGACCGACGAGATCACGATCGAGGGTCTCGCCGTCGACGACTCGGTGCTTCTCGTGGTTGACCGGCCGAACGAGCTCCGGCCGCGTGTGTTCGACGGTCTGTGGGTGCGGCCGGTCGAGGTGGGCGCGGCGTTGTCCGCGCGCGGCGTCTCGGGTGACGGGCGCGTCACGCTCGAGGTGACGGCCGACCCGCACTTCCCGGACAACGTCGGGACGTGGACGGTCGAGGGCGATCGCATACGGCGCACATCACGCCGTCCCGACGTGCGGCTGGACGTCCAGGGCCTGGGCATGACGATGCTCGGCGGGTTCACGTTCGCGCAGCTCGCACGTGCAGGAAGGGTCGAGGAGGCGGCTCGCGGCGGGCTCGCGCGGGCCGACGCGCTCTTCCGCGCCGAGCGCGCGCCCTGGTGCCCGGAGATCTTCTAGCCTCAGCGGCATGCCGGACGCCGTGATCCTCTCCGCCGTGCGTACGCCGGTCGGCCGCTACGGCGGCGGCCTCTCGGGTGTGCGCCCGGACGACCTCGCGGCGATCGCGGTCGCCGCGGCGGTCGAGCGGGCGGGCGTCCCTGCCGGCGAGATCGAGGACGTCTGGCTCGGCTGCGCGAACCAGGCCGGGGAGGACAACCGGAACGTCGCCCGGTTCGCCGCGCTCCTCGCGGGTCTGCCGGAGACCGTCGCGGGGGTGACCGTCAACCGGCTCTGCGCCTCGGGGCTCTCGGCGATCGCCGGAGCGTGTCACGCAGTCATCGCCGGCGACGGCGACCTCTTCGTCGCGGGCGGCGTCGAGTCGATGAGCCGCGCGCCGCTCGTCACCGCGAAGCCCGAAGCCGCGTTTTCGCGGGGCGACCGCACGATGTACGACACGACGCTCGGGTGGCGGTTCGTGAACCCTCGTTACGAGGAGCGGTACTCCACCGCGTCGATGGGAGTCACGGGCGAGAACGTCGCCGAGCGGTGGAGCGTCTCGCGCGACGACCAGGACGCATTCGCGCTCGAGTCGCAACGACGCTGGGCAGCGGCCGACGCCGAAGGCCGCTTTGCCGCCGAGGTCGTGCCGGCCGGCGAGCTGGAGCGAGACGAGCACCCCCGTCCGGACACCACAGCGGAGAAGCTCGGGTCACTCGAACCCGCATTCCGGCACGACGGCACGGTCACCGCCGGGAACGCGAGCGGGATAAACGACGGCGCCGCGGCGCTCGTGATCGCGAGCGCCGAGCGAGCGCGCGACTTCCGGATCGAGCCGTTGGCGACCTTCCGCGGCTCGGCGGTCGCGGGCGTCGATCCTGCGGTGATGGGGATCGGCCC
>DASSVY010000094.1:0-4352 GCA_035705535.1 Gaiella sp.
TCTCCTCGCGAGCCACGGGGTCACCAACGTGATCCACCTGGCTGCGCTGCAGGTGCCGTTCGTCCGCGAGCGCCCGGCGCTCGGCGCCCTCGTGAACGTCGTCGGCACCGCCAACATCCTGGAGGCGGTGCGGCGAGCGGGCCTCGCGTCTCCGGTCGTCTACGCCTCGTCGATCGCCGTGTTCGGCCCGACCGGCGAAATCGACCCGCAGACCCTCTACGGCGTCTTCAAGCGGACGAGCGAGCAGACGGCCCACCGTTTCTTCGAGGACTACGGCGTCTCCTCGATCGGCCTGCGTCCGCATACGGTGTACGGGCCGGGGCGCGACCAGGGGCTCACCTCGGCGCCGACCGTTGCCATGCTCGCTGCGGCGGCCGGCCTCTCCTACGAGATCCCGTTCGGCGGCCGGGCGCAGTTCCAGTACCTGCCGGACGTGGCCGAGGCGTTCGTCCGCGCGAGCGAGCTCGACCACCGTGGTGCGTCCGTCCACACCCTCGACGGCTCGTCCGCCTCGGTCGACGAGGTGGTCGACCTCATCGAAGCCGCGAGCGGCGTCGAGCGGGGGACGATCACGTGGCGGGGCGACCCGCTCCCGTTCCCCGGCGAGGCCGACGGCTCGTCCTTCGTCGAGCTGATCGGCGGCTCGGTCAACCGCCCGCTCGCGGACGGGATCGGCGACGCGATCGAGCGCTTCCGATGGCTGCTGCGGCGCGGCCTCGTCGCTCCGCAGGGGTAGCCTCCAAGGCGTGACTCCTCGTACGCATCCACGTCGCGTCGAGAGACGGCCCTGATGAAGATCGCAGTTCTCGGCACGGGCATGGTCGGCCGCGCGCTGGCAGGGCGGCTGGCGGAGCTCGGACACGACGTGGTGATCGGAACGCGCGACGTCGACGAGACGCTCGCGCGCACCGAGCCGGATGCGATGGGCAACCCGCCCTACGCCGAGTGGCAGAAGGGCAACTCGGTGGTGCGGCTCGTCGCCTTTCCGGAGGCCGGCGCCCACGGCGAGGTCGTCGTCAACGCAACCTCCGGTGAAGGCTCGCTCGCTGCGCTCGACGCGGCGGGAGCCGACAACCTGGCCGGCAGGATCGTCCTCGACGTCGCCAATGCGCTCGACTTCTCGCAGGGCTTTCCACCGACGCTCTCGGTCGCGAACACGGACAGCCTCGGCGAGCAGATCCAGCGCACGTTCCCCGAGGCACGCGTGGTCAAGTCGCTGAACACGATGAACGCTTACGTGATGATCGATCCGGCTCGGGTCCCCGGCCGCCACAACGTCTTCGTCGCAGGCGACGACGCCGCCGCGAAGCAGACGGTCAGAGAGCTCCTCGGCCAGATCGGCTGGGCGGAGGAGACCATCGTGGACCTCGGCGGCATCCGCGCGGCGCGCGCCACGGAGATGTACCTGCCGCTCTGGCTCATCCTTTTCGGCGTTCTCGGCACCGGCGATTTCAACATCGGCATCGTCCGGGCGTCCTGACCCGGACGCCGTCGAAGGCGCTGTAACCGCACGACCATGCTCGCGCTCGCGAGCGTGCGAATCAGCGTGCCTCATACTCGTCGTGGCGGCGGAGCCAGTGCTCACGCTCGCCTTCCTCCTGCCGTCCGTGGGCCGTGCGGTCGAGGAGCCCGTAGTAGGCCATTGCCGGCTCGAGGCCGCGGGAGGTCGTCACGTAGGTCCGGTAGACCGTCCCGTCGGCGAGCGCGTAGGCGCTGAGGCCGGGGCCCTCGGCGACGTAGCCGGCGACGTCGGTGCCGCTCGCCTGGGCCATCTGCTCGACCACCGGTGGGATCTCGCCCTCGAGAAACGGCCGGAGCTCCTCTCCGGTGGAGAGGAAGCCGAGGTCGCGGTTGAAGTCGCTGCCGCCGCTCGAGATCCAGCCGATCGGCCAGCCCATCCGCTCGCGGTAGGCGAGGAGCTTCGCGAGCGGCGCGCGCGATGCGAGGAGCAGCGTCGTGTCCCGCGCCTTCAGATGGACGGCCTGCGGCGCGAGCGTGTCGGCGATCGACGAGCAGACCGTGCAGCCGGCCTCGTAGCCGGGGCCGAACATGAAGTGGTAGACGAGGAGCTGCGAGCGCCCGTCGAAGAGCTCGGCGAGCGACCTGGTGCCGTGCTCGGTCTCGAAGCGGTAGTCCTTCTCGACGGGTACCCACGGGAGCTCCCGTCGCTTCCGCGCGAGCTCGTCGCTGCGACGCGTCAGCTCCTTCTCCTCGGCGAGCAGCGCGTCGCGCTCGGACTGCCACTCTTCCTGGGTGGAGATTCTGTGCTCGGACATCGATGGTTCTCCTTTCGTGTCGCCCGCGTGTCGATTCGCGACAAGGGTGGTAGGACAACCTTGAACGACTACGTACCGTGGCTGACGATCCCCGTCTTCAGGTAGGACGGTTGCGATGAGTTTCCGAGCCGCGGCGGGTCTCTGTTGGTGACCCGAATGCGAGAGGAGGAAGCGAGGATGCCTGAGCACGCGATCGCAACCCGCGAGGAATGGCAGGCGGCGCGCGACGAGCTGGCCAAGCTGGAGGCGGAGCAGGCGGAGCGGAACGAGGAGATCAAGAGGAAGCGCCTGGAGCTTCCCTGGGTCCCGGTCGAGAAGGAGTACGTCTTCGACACCGAGGTGGGCGAGAAGACGCTCGGCGAGCTCTTCGACGGGCGCTCGCAGCTGCTCGCCTACAACGTCATGTTCGGCCCCGACTACACGCTCGGCGCGTGCCCCGGCTGCACGAGCCTCGCCGACGGGCTCGACGGCTCGCTCGTCCACCTGAACCACCGCGACGTCACGCTGATCTGCTTCTCACGCGCGCCGATCGACCGGCTGACGGCCTACAAGCGGCGGATGGGCTGGGAGTTCCCATATGTCTCCACGTACGAGAACGACTTCGCCTTCGACTTCGGGCTCGCGCTCACCGGGGAGCAGCTGCAGCAGGTTCCCGAGGTCGACCAGCTGATCGAGAGCCCGCCCGACTGGCTCCAGGAGTGGTCGGGCCAGGTCGGGGCGAAGCTCGAGGACGGGCTGCGCGAGAACCCGAGCTGGATCGCGTTCGCCCGCGACAACGACACCGTCTACCACACGTACACGGTCTCGGCCCCCGACCCGTTCGTCGCGCCGTACTTCAGCTTCCTGCTCGAGCGAACGCCGAAGGCCCAGCCCGACGAGCCCCGCACGTGGCGGAAGGACGAGTACCCGAGCTGAGACACGGCGCCGCCGCTGGAGTCACCGAGCGAGGCGCTGCCGTGTGTGCTGAGCAGCTACGACGTTGCCCTTGCGCTCGTAGAGCCCGAGCGCGTCGCGAAGCGCAGCGGTCGCCTCATCGCGACGCCCGCGAAGCTCGAGCGCTTCCGCGAGATCGACGAGCGCCGCCCCGTGGGCGTTGAGATCGTCGCCCTTGGTTGCGCGCTCGACCGCGCGGCGCGCAAGTGCCTCGGCGTCGGCCGGATCGCCCTTGAGCGCCGCGAGCCTCGCTCGCGCGCGGAGGAAGGTGATCTGCGCGTCGCTGTCGTCGTCGAGGATCCAGCGTGACGTGAGCTCGAGCGGCCGTTCCGCCTCGTCCGTCCGTCCTTGCGCGAGCAGAGCCAGGGCGAGGAGCGGCGCGACGCTCGCCAGGTGCCCCCAATCCTGACCGCGCTCGAGCGTCTCGTACGCCTCCCGGAACGCGCGCTCGGCGGCCGCCGTGTCGCCGGCGAGGAGCTCGATCTCACCGGCCGCGCGGAGGACGCCCGCGGCGCGCACCATCTCGAGACCCAGCTCCCGCGCGGCTGTATCGGCGTCGGCGATGCGCCCGCGCGCGTCGTCGAAGCGTCCCTGCATCGCGTCCAAGAGGGCTCGAGTGCGAAGGAGCGCCACGTGCTCCCTCGTCGCGAGCTCGATCCGAGGCTCGAGCTCGTCGAGCTTCTCGCGCACGTCGTCGACGGACGCGGGGCCGTAGGTGAGCGCCCCCACGATGCCCGAGAGGATCGCCCGGGCCTGCATCCGGTCGCCGCTCTCCTCGGCGAGGCGCGCAGCGCGCTCCATCTCCTCGATCGCGCGCGCGGTCTCGCCCGCCCAGACCCGGATCAGCGCGGCGGTGCGGAACGCGAGCACGAGACCGGGCGTGTCGTCGAGCTCCTCGAACACGCTGATCGCGCGCTCGAGCTGCGCCCGCGCCTTCGCGTGACTTGCCCCGGCGTCGGTGTGAAGATCGACGTACACGAGCGCCACCGCCGCAGCTGCCGCAGCGCCGCGATCGCCGATTTTCCGGGCCGTCTCCGCCGCCTCGGTCAGCAGGACCCTGGCGTCGTCCCACGAGCCCACCTCGGTCAGCGCCTCGCCGAGAGACGGCAGCAACTTCAGCCGCGCTGAGCTCTCCGTGGGGAG
>DASSVY010000095.1:0-10968 GCA_035705535.1 Gaiella sp.
GCGCGCAGGACGACCGCCGACGGGGTGATCGACTGGACGATCCCGCGTTCGACGACCCGGTCGGCAGCGGTCGCCTGGGGCGCCGCGACGAGCCCGACGATCGCGAGGCAGACGACCATGCGCGCCCACATGGGCGCATCGTCCCAGGCCCGCGTTAGTGAACGGGCGCCCCCACGTAAGCGGTCTGTAAGCCTCGCTCAGGCGGCTGCGGGCTCGGTCACGAGGGCGACGTACGCGTCCTCGAGCGTCGGCTCGCGGGTCGTGACGCGCCCGATGGAGACCCCGTCGAGCCGCGCGAGGATCTCCCGCGTCGGCTCCTGCCCGACACCCGCCTGCACGACCACGAGCTGGGCCTGCTCCTGGTCCTCGACCGCGACCGACGTGACGCCGACGATGGTGCGGAGCGACTCGACCGCGGCATCTTCGATCCCGTAGACCTCGATCTCGACGACGACGCCGTCCGTGACGATCTGCTTGAGGTCACGCGGAGTGCCCGCGGCGACGATCTTGCCCCGCGCGACGACCGCGATCCGGTCGCAGAGCGCGTCCGCCTCGAACATGTAGTGCGTCGTCAGCAGCACCGTCTTCCCCGCTGCCTTGAGTCCGGCGATCATCGAGCGGAGCTCGCGGGCGCCGACGGGATCGACCCCGATCGTCGGCTCGTCGAGGAACACGACGGCGGGGTCGTGGAGCAGCCCGCGTGCGATGTGGAGTCGCTGGCGCATACCGCGGGAGTAGCCCTCGACGCGCTCCTTCTCCCGGCCGTCCAGCCCGACGAGCTCGAGGAGCTCGGCGATCCGGGCGCGCTGGATGTGCGGGTCGACGCCGTAGAGCTCGGCGAAGTAGCGGAGGTTGTCGAGCGCCGACAGCCGCTCGTACAGGCCGCGGTCGCCGCCGAAGACGTACCCGATCCGCTTCCGCACCCAGTGCGCGTCGTCGACCACGTCGTGCCCGAGGACGCGTGCCTGCCCCGACGTGGGGAGGAGGAGCGTGATCAGCATCTTGATCGTCGTCGTCTTGCCTGCACCGTTCGGGCCGAGGAGCCCGAACAGCTCTCCCTCGCCGATCTCGAAGCTGACACCGCGGACCGCCTCCACCTCGAGCGAGCGTCGCCGAAACGTGCCCGTCGTCGTGCGGTACGTCCGGTGGAGGTCGATTGCCTCGACGACGGCGGTCACGGTGCCACGCTAGCGGCGCGTTTCGCACCGTGCCGGGCGGTAACCCGAACCCTTGTCGCACCGTTGACATGTCAGTGCGCTGCCTGCGAGAGTGACCCCCGCGGACAGGCGTCGCGGAACTGCGGCATGCCGTGCGGAGTGACAACCGACTCACGATTCCGACGTCCAAGTCCACACGTGAATCAACCAGGAGGAGTGTCCGGATGAACAAGCGAGGAGGGCTCGTCATCGCCTTCGTGGCGATCGCCGCTGCGGCGCTCGCGTCGACCGCCGGTGCGGGGTCGTCGGCGGCCGACCGGATCGCGGCGGTCGACTGCAGCGGGACGATCAAGCTTCCGCTGCTGACGCCACTCACCGGCGGCGGCGGGCCGATCGGCAACGAGCAGCTCTCGTGGGCGAAGTACGCCGCGAAGACGCTCGGCCCGAAGCTCAAGCTCAACGTCCAGATCGTCGGCGGCGACACGCCCGTCGAGAAGGGCCCGGGCGAGGCGCAGAAGGTCGCGCAGAAGTTCATCTCCGACTCGCAGGTCGCAGCGGTGCTCGGGCCGGCGACGTCGGGTGGGGTCGCGTCCGCGAGCAAGTCGCTCGCGAAGGCCGGCCTGCTGCACATCTCGCCGTCCGCAACGGACTCCGCGCTGGCCGCGGGCCCGAAGGGCAAGCGGACTGCGTCCCCGGCCGCGTTCTACCGGGTCGTCGGCGGGGACTACGTCCAGGGCCCGACCGACGCGAACTACATGGTCTCGAACCTCAAGGCGAAGAAGGTCGCCATCGTCGACTTCCAGGAGCCGTACTCGGTCGGCCTCGCGAACGCCGCGCAGGCTGTGCTCAAGGCGAAGGGCGTCGACGTCACGCGGCTCTCGACCTCGGTCGACACGACGGACTTCTCGTCGCTCGTGACCAAGGTGCCGAACGACGCGAACGTCGTGTTCTTCCCGACGCAGCAGCCGGAGGACGCGCAGACGTTCGGCCAGCAGCTGCTCGAGCAGGGCAAGCGGGCGACGATGTTCGGCGCCGACGGGACGAACAACCCTGCGGCGTTCAAGCTGCCGGGCTCGTACGTCTCGAACTTCGCACCTGACATCAGCGGGATCAAGGGCAATGCGGCCCGCATCGCCGGGTGGAAGAAGGACAACCCGAAGGCCAGCCTCGGCTCCTTCGGTCCTCCGACCTACCTCGCGACGCAGGTCGAGATGATGGCGATCGCAAAGGCGTGCAAGGCGGGTCGCGGGTCGATCAAGAACCGCGCCTCCGTCCTCAAGTACGTCCGCGGGATCGTCGTCCCGAACTCGATCCTCGGGGGCACGTTCCGGTTCTCGAAGTCGAACAACGAGCCGGTGAACCCGAAGTTCTACATCTTCCAGATCCAGAAGAACGGTTCGTACAAGCTCGTGAACTAGCGGGCGAGCCCTTCGATGGCGGCCCGGCCGAGCGCCGGGCCGCCACCGGAATCCATCGAGACAAGTGGTCTCTCCGGGAATTACGGCACCCCTTGGCGCGGCTGCAGACGCGTCGCATGCCGTCGTCCTCGGGAGCCCCGAGACCCTCGGGTATCGGGGCTCCCTGCGTCCTAGGCCTGCTCGGTTTTCGGCGGCGAATGAGCACCGGAACTCCCGGAGAGACCACTAGACTCGCGGCCCGCGTGGACACGTTCATCCAGCTCACGCTCAATGGGCTCACGCTCGGCAGCGTCTACGCCCTCATCGCGCTCGGCTACTCGCTCGTCTACGGGATCCTCAAGCTCCTCAACTTCGCGCACGGCGACGTGGTCACGGTCGGCGCGTTCATCGGCTTCGGGATGCTGCAGCTCCTCGGCGGCTCGACCGACCCGGTCGTCCCGGTCTGGCTCCTCCTCCTGCTGATCAGCGCCACGGCGATGGCGGGCTGCGCGGCGCTCGGCGTCGTGATCGAGCGCTTCGCCTACCGGCCGCTCCGTGACGCGCCCCGGATCGCGCCGCTGATCAGCGCGCTCGGCGTCTCGTTCTTCCTCGCGTACTCGCTGCAGCTCCTCTTCGGGTCGGAGCAGCGCGACTACGACGCGTTCTCCATGGACAATGGCGCGCTCTTCTTCAAGGGCTTCTCGATCGGCGCCGTCCACATCCCGCTGCTCCGGATCGTGGTCATCTGCGCGGCGTTCGCCCTGATGGTCGTTCTCTGGTTCCTCGTGAACAGGACGAGGACGGGGAAGGCGATGAAGGCGACGTCCTTCGACCGCGAGGCGGCGGCGATGATGGGGATCGACGTCGACCGCGTGATCGTGTTCGCCTTCGTGCTCGGTTCGGCGCTCGCAGGCGCGGCCGGGGTGCTCTCCGCGCTTCGCGTGCCGACGTACCCGTCCGCCGGCTTCATCACGGGCCTGAAGGGGTTCACCGCCGCGGTGATCGGCGGCATCGGCTCGATTCCCGGCGCGATGGCGGGCGGCCTGATCCTCGGTCTCGCCGAGGCCTACACCCAGGGGTACATCTCGACGAAGTGGTCGGATCTCGCCGTATTCGTGATCCTGATCCTGTTCATGCTGTTCCGCCCGCAGGGGCTGTTCGGCCGACCCGACATCACGAAGGTCTGAGGAGAGGGACACCATGTCCGGACACTTCGACGACGACCTGACCCGCCCGCTCGAGGGCGCGGCCGAGGCGTCGAGCGCCGAGGGGGCGACGAGCCCCGAGGTCGGTCGCGACGAGTGGGTCGCCCGGCACGGTGAGCGCGTGGCGCGTCGCTCGGGCCTCCTCGGCACGCTCGAGGCGCGGTTCCGCACGGTTCCGTGGTGGGCTTGGCTCACGCTGCTCATCGCGACTGCCTGCCTCATCCCGGTGTTCTCGGACAGCGGCTACGTAAGGCGAGTCGCGTTCGACACGGTCGTGTTCATGCTCCTCGCGCTCGGCCTGAACATCGTGGTCGGCTGGGGCGGCCTGCTCGACCTCGGCTACGTCGCGTTCTTCGGGATCGGCGCGTACGCGTACGCGATGCTCGCGTCAGACCAGTTCGGCCTCCACCTCCCCTCGATCGTCGCGATCCCGCTCGTCGCCCTGATCGGGTTCGTCGCAGGCTGGCTCGTCGGGCTGCCGTCACGTCGACTCACGGGCGATTACCTCGCGATCGTGACGCTGTTCTTCTTCCAGATCTTCCTCACCTTCACGAACAACGGCGACGACGTCTTCGGTCACAGCCTCACGAACGGTCCGAACGGGATCCTGAACGTCGACGAGCTCTCGTTCTTCGGCTGGTCGCTCCCCACGACGACCTCGCAGGGACAGTTCGCGATCGCCTACCTCTACGTCGCCGTCGTGCTGTTCGGGATCGTGTACGTCGCCCTGCGGCTCCTCGACGACTCGCGCACCGGGCGCGCCTGGCGGTCGCTCCGCGAGGACCCGCTCGCCGCCGAGCTGATGGGCATGCCCGTCAACTGGCTCAAGCTCCTGGCGTTCGCGTCCGGCGCCTCGGTCGCCGCGCTCACCGGAACGCTCCAGGCATCGCTCGTCGGGAGCGTCTTCCCCCAGGACTTCGCGTTCCCGCTCCTCATCACCGTGTACACGATGGTGATCCTGGGCGGTGCAGGGAGTCAGGCCGGCGTCGTGATCGGGGCCATCCTCATCAGCGTCCTCCTCGAGGTGCTCCGGGACCCGGGCGACTCGCGCGGGCTGTTCTACCTGCTCGTCCTGCTCGGGCTCGTCGGCGTCTTCCGCCTCTCCCGGCAGCTCGCAGTCGTTCTGGGCGGGACGGTCGTCCTCGGATTCGCTGCGCGGGCGGTGGCAGGGGCGATCGACGACCGCTGGACCGCCGGCGTCGGGGGCGGCGGGGGCCGCCTCGCAGGCTGGGCGTCCGACTGGGTGATCGTGCCGACCCAGCTCGCGGGCTGGATCGCGCCGGTCACCTACATCGGCCTGATCGCACTCGTCCTCGTGCTGACGCTGCTCCACGGCTGGGCGCGGATCGCCGTGCTCGTCCCGACCCTCTACCTCGCCGCGTTCGTCTGGGAGAACGTGATGCTCGCGAAGCCCGAGCCGACGCGGTACGTCGTCCTCGGGGCGATCCTCGTCGCGGTGATGGTCGTCCGGCCCAACGGCCTGCTCGGCGATCGCCGCGTGGAGATCGTATGAGCACGACTCCGCTCTTGGAGCTCGAGAAGGTGTCGATGTCGTTCGGCGGCCTGGCGTCCGTGTCGAAGCTCGACCTGCACGTCGACGAGGGCGAGATCGTCAGCGTGATCGGGCCGAACGGGGCGGGCAAGACGACGCTGTTCAACCTCGTCACCGGCGTCTACGAGCCGACCGAGGGCGACATCCGGTTCGCGGGCGAGAGCATCACCGGCCTCGAGCCGCACAAGATCACGCGCAAGGGGATCGCGCGCACCTTCCAGACGCTCCGGCTCTTCCTCAACATGAGCGTCCGGGAGAACGTGATGGCGGCCGCGTACGGGCACACGCGCGCGGGGGCGGTCCGGGCGATGCTCCGCACGCCCGGCCAGCGCCGCGAGGAGCGCGAGATCCGCGCGCTGGCGGAGGAGCGGCTCGCCTTCTTCGGCGAGCGCCTGATGGGGTACCGCTGGGACCAGCCCGCGTACTCGCTCTCGTACGCCAATCGTCGGCGGCTCGAGATCGCGCGTGCGACCGCGACGAACCCCAGGCTGCTGCTGCTCGACGAGCCCGCAGCCGGGATGAACCCGCGCGAGACGCAGGAGATCACCGAGCTGATCGCGCAGCTGCGCACGGAGGGCGGGTACACGATCCTCGTGATCGAGCACGACATGCACGTCGTGGAAGGGATCTCCGACCGCGTGGTCGCGCTCGACCACGGGTTGAAGATCGCCGAAGGGACCTTCGGCGAGGTCGCGACCGACCCACGCGTCGTGGAGGCGTACCTCGGCACCGGCGGGATGGCCCGGAAGTGACCGCGCCCGCCGCGCCCGCGCCACTCCTCGAGCTCGAGGGCGTCAACACCTACTACGGCCAGATCCACATCCTCCAGGACTCGCACCTCCGGGTCGGAGAGGGCGAGCTCGTGTGCCTCCTCGGCGGGAACGCGTCCGGCAAGTCGACGACGCTCAAGACGATCCTCGGCCTCGTCCGCCCTCGGACCGGCGCGGTCCGCCTCGGCGGCGAGGACGTCACGCGGCTGCCGACCGCGCACCGCATCCGCCGCGGCCTCGCGATCGTGCCGGAGAACCGCCGGCTGTTCGGCCCCATGACCGTGCTCGAGAACCTCGAGATGGGCGCGTATCTTCGTCCGCGTGCCGACCTCAAGGAGGAGTTCGAGCGGGTCTACTCGCTCTTCCCGCTCCTCCACGAGCGGCGCGGGCAGCTTGCGGGCACGCTCTCCGGCGGCGAGCAGCAGATGGTCGCGATGGGCCGGGCGCTGATGTCGAAGCCGAAGCTCCTGCTGATGGGCGAGCCGTCGATGGGGCTCGCGCCGATCCTCGTCGAGCGGAGCTTCGAGATCATCCAGCAGGTCAACAAGACCGGCGTCGCCATGCTGGTGGTCGAGCAGAACGCCAACGTCTCGCTGTCGATCGCCGACCGCGGCTACGTCCTCTCGACGGGCCGCATCGTGCTCGAGGGCCCGGCCGCCGAGCTCCTCGAGAACGACGACCTGCGCAAGGCGTACCTCGGCCGCTAGCCGGACCCGCTACTCCGCGTCGGCGTGCGTGGACGGCGCCTTCGTCATTCCGCCCAGGTAGAGCTCGGCCACGCGCGGGTCGACGAGCAGGTCGGCGCCCGTGCCCTCGTGCGCGTTGCGGCCCATGTCGAGCACGTAGCCGCGCGTCGAGAGGGCGAGCGCGCGACGGGCGTTCTGCTCGACCATCACGATCCCGATGCCGTTCTCGCGAATGCCCTCGAGCTCGTCGAAGACCATGTCGGTCGCCTGCGGCGAAAGCCCGGCCGAGGGCTCGTCGAGGAGCAGCAGGGTGGGGCGCGCGACGAGCGCCCGACCGAGCGCGACGAGCTTCCGCTGACCGCCCGAGAGCGTGCCCGCCCGCTGACGACGCCGGTCGCGCAGAAGCGGGAATCGGTCGACCACCGCGGCGACCGAGTCATGGCGCTCGTCGCGTGGGAGCGCCTGTGCGCCTACCGCGAGGTTCTCTGAGACCGTCAGCGTCGGAAAGACGTTGTCGAGCTGCGGCACGAACCCGAGCCCGCGTCGCGTGAGCCGATCGGGGCGCACGCCCGTGACCTCGTCGCCGTGGAAGACGACGGAACCGCGCGTGGGACGCACGACTCCGGCGATCGCCTTGAGAAACGTCGATTTGCCCGCGCCGTTCGGGCCGATGATCGACACGATCTCGTCGTCGTCCGCCCGTATCGAGACGCCACGGAGCACGGGCACGTCGTCGTAGCCCGCGTACAGGTCCTCGACGGAGAGCGCCGGCGCGCTCATCCGTGTGTCCCGAGGTAGGCGTCGATCACTCGCTCGTCGTGGCGGACCTCGTCCGGCGTGCCGTCCATCAGGATGTGCCCCTCGTTCATCACGACGACGCGGTCACTCGCTTGCATCACGAACCCGAGGTCGTGCTCGACGACAAGGAACGTGATGCCGCGCGAGGCGCGCAGCTCGAGCACATGCGCAAGCAACTCCTCCCGCAACGCCGGGTTGACCCCCGCCATCGGCTCGTCGAGGAGGATCAGGCGGGGTGACGCCATCAGGATGCGGGCGAGGTCGAGGAGCTTGCGCTGGCCACCCGAGAGCGTTCCGGAGAGCGCGTCGGCGTGTGTCTCGAGACGAACGAGCTGCAGCAGGTCGTAGGCCTGCTCGGTGACGTCGCGCTCGCGCCGGCGAACGGCGGCTCGACGAGCGACGAGGTCGCGCAGCCGCTCGCCTGGATGGGCGGGAGCGGCGAGCCGGACGTTGTCGAGGACGGTCATCCGGGTCAGCGCGCGGGCCGTCTGGAACGTGCGGCCGAGCCCGGCCGCGACGATGCGGTGCGGCGGGCGGCGGTCGATACGGCGCCCGGCGAGCTCGATTCGTCCCTGATCCGGCCGGAGGAACCCGGAGACGCAGTTGAAGAGCGTCGACTTCCCGGCGCCGTTCGGCCCGATGAGGGCCGTGATCGACCCGTCCTGGACGACGAGCGACGCGTCGTCGACGGCGCGCACGCCGGCGAACGCCTTGCTCACGCCGTGCGCTTCGAGCAGCGCGCTCATTCGAGCACCATCTCGTCGCGCCGGCCGAGGAGGCCCTGGGGGCGGAAGAGGACGAGCCCGATGATCGCGAGGCCGATGATCAGCAGTCGGACGTATGCGCGGTCGGCCGAGTCGAGATACGAGAAGGGGGGAAAGTCGAAGAAGCGCGTCGCTGCGAAGAGGAACCCGAAGACGGCCGCCCCGACCGGGACCGCCCAGACACGCCCGACGCCACCGAGGATCAGGATCATCCAGCCGAAGAACGTGATCAACGGCTGGAAGTCGTCAGGGCTGAAGAACGAGAACTGCCAGGCGTAGACGCACCCTGCGAGCCCCGCCATCCCGGCTCCGATCGCCAGTGCCTGCAGGCGGTACACGAAGACGTGCTTGCCGAGCGAGGCGGTCGCCTCCTCATCCTCACGGATCGCACGCAGCACGCGCCCCCACGGCGTTCGCGCGAGGCGGGCCGTGAGCCAGATGAGCAGGAGCGCCGCGCTCCACACGAGCAGCAGCATCACCACGTCCTTGTCGGCGATGTGCAGCTGGGCCCCCACCCAGCTCTGGAACCGCTCCCATTGCCCGTTGTACTGCGTCGCGGCTCCCTGGCCGGAGAGGTTGATCGTTCCCTGCGAGCCGCCCGTCAGGCCGTCCTCGTTGGTCGCGACCCAGCGCACGATCTCACTGAACGCGATCGTCACGATGGCGAAGTAGTCGCCGCGCAGCCGCAACGTCGGCAGTCCCACGAGGACGCCCGCGAGGGCCGCCGCCCCGACCGCGAGCGGTGTCGCGAGCCACATGCTCCAGCCGGCCTTCACGACGAGGATCGCCATCGTGTACGCGCCGATCGCCATGAAGCCGACCTGTCCGAAGTTGAGAAGCCCGGCCAGCCCGAACTGCACCTGCAGGCCAAGCGTGAACAGCGTGTAGATGCCCGCCATCACGCCGACGAACGCCCAGAACTCTCCGCTCGAGAGAATGCTCATACGGCTCGCGCCCTCCCGAACAGCCCCTGCGGTCGGAGCATCAGCGCGACGATCAGGACGACGAACGCGACAACGGGCTTGTAGACGGGATCGACGCCACCGCCGAAGCCCTCCCAGGTCGAGAGCTCCGTCGCGACCCCGAGCACGAGCCCGCCGGCGAGCGCGCCGTAGGCGCTTCCGATCCCACCGAGCACGACTGCCGCGAACACGGGCAGCAGGAGCTGGAAGCCGAAGTTCGGGTCGAACGTGCTCTGCACGAGCCCGGCGAGCACCCCTGCGAGCCCCGCCGCGAAGCCCGAGATGACCCACGTCACGATCACGACGCGGTCGATGTCGATCCCGGAGACCTGCGCGAGCGCGCGGTCGTCGGACATGGCGCGCATGACCCGCCCCATTGACGTTCGAGCGAGGAACAGGCCGATCGCGACGATCGCGACCGCCGCGGCGACGATCGTCGCCACCTGGGCGACCGACAGGCGGACGTCGCCGATGACGTAGACCTTGAACGGGTCGACGTCGTACGACCGCGGCTGCGGCCCCCAGACGAGAAGGATCGCCTGGCGCAGGACGAGCGCCACGCCGATCGACGCGAGGAAGAGCCCCATGAACCCCGCGCGGCGCAGGCGGAGCGGGCGCCAGAGCACGGCGTCGAGCGCGACCGACAGCGCCGCCCCTGCGACCATCGCGAACGCCGTGGACGCGACCATCGGCAGGCCGAGGGCGGCATTCGCGAAGTACCCGGCGAACGCGCCGAAGGTCATCAGATCTCCGTAGGCGAAGTTGACGAGCCGGAGGATCCCGTACACGAGCGAGATGCCGACGGCGGCGATCGCGTAGACCGACCCGGTGACGAGGCCGTTCACCAGCAATTGCGCGAACACGCTCAGATCACCTGCGGCTCCGGCACCGTGCGCCCTTCCTGGAAGCGTCGGCTGTCGAGGATGTCGAGCACCGTATCGCGCACGCCGGCGACCCCGCCGGCGACGATCCGCCCGACGGCCGGGGCGATCATGAAGCCGTGCCCACTGAAACCGGCGGCGACGTGGAGGCCGACGTGGCCGGGAAGCGGGCCGAGGATCGGCTGGCGGTCGGGGGTGACGTCGTACGCCCCGCTGACGAGCATGTCGAGGCCGACGTACTCGAGCATCGGAAGCAGGTCCGAGATGGCGCCTCGCACGTTTCGACGCCACTCCGGCGCCCCGGTCTCCGGATCGCCCGATGCGCCGAGGTCGCTCGCGAGAACCCGGCCGTTCGCGAGCTGTTTCGCGGCGAACCGCCGCTCCGGCGAGATCACGAGCGGCTCGAGCAGACGCTCCGTGATCGGAGCGCTGAGAAACAGGTGTCGAGGCTCGAGCTCGATCGGCAGGTCGACGCCGAGCGGCGCGACGAGCGCACGCGTATCGACCCCTGCCGCGATCACCACGGACGGCGCCGTGAAGCGCCCCGCCGTCGTGTCGAGCGCCCACGCGCGACCGGGGGGGACGAGAGCTTCGACCGTCGCGTGGCGGACGTCGAGATGCCGGGCGATCGCCGCGATCGCCGCCTGGGGGGCGCCCATGTACCCGTCCTCGGCGCAGTAGGTCCCTGCGACGAGGGCGTCTGTCCGGAGGCCGGGCACCAACGTCCCCGCCTCCTCGGGCCAGACGATCCGCGACGGCACCCCGGCGGAGTTCTGGACGCGAACGGCTGCCGCCA
>DASSVY010000096.1:0-3921 GCA_035705535.1 Gaiella sp.
CGGCGTCGGTGGCTCGGCCACGGTCGACGGCGGCCTCGGTGCGCTCGAAGCGCTCGACTTCGACCTCCACGGGGCCGAGGTCGTCGTCGCGTGTGACGTCGGCACGGGGTTCGTCCAAGCGGCGCGTGTGTTCGGGCCGCAGAAAGGCGCAGACGCCGCGGACATCGCCCACCTCGAGGAGCGGCTGTCGGCGCTTGCGGATCGGTATCGGAGCGAGCTCGGCGTCGACGTCCGCAACCTCGCGATGGCCGGGGCAGCGGGCGGCCTCGCAGGCGGTCTCGCCGCGCTCGGCGCGACGCTCCGGCCGGGGGCCACGCTCGTCGCCGAGACGGTCGGGCTTCGGGCCGCGCTCGCGGGCGCGTCCCTGGTGCTGACCGGTGAGGGCCGGTACGACGCGACCTCCCTCGAGGGGAAGGTCGTCGGACACGTCCTCGGCGAGGCTCGTGCCGCCGGCGTCCCCGCTGCGATCGTCGCCGGCGATGCCGCGGTGGACGCGCTCGAGGCGCTTCCTCCGGACGTCCCCTGCGTGACGCTTGCCTCGCTCGCCGGCTCGGCCGAACGCGCACTGCACGACGCCGCCCGCCTCGCCGCGGACGCGGCCGAGCTGCTCGCGCGGGGCTGACCGGCCGACGAGAAGTCGGTTCCCACCCCTTCCCGGTGCGGAAAACCACACCGCCCGGCGCGTACCCCGCTGCGAGCCTCCGTGGACGAACTCACGCACCGAGGAGACGGACCATGTCGCAGCTGTCGCACACGAAGAACGCGCGCCGAACCGCAGCCTCTCCCGACCTGCTCGTCTTCCCGGGCCAGGCGGGTTGGGACGAGGCTCGTCGCGCCTGGAACCTCGCGGTCGATCAGCAGCCGGCCGCGGTCGCGCTCCCCGAGACCGTCGACGACGTCGTCGCGGCGGTCGACCATGCCCGCGCTGCAGGGCTCCGCGTCGCGGTCCAGGGCACGGGCCACGGGGCGGGAAGCACACCGCTCGACGGCGCGCTGCTGATCAACATGGCGCGCATGACCGGTGTCGAGGTCGACGCCGGTACGCAGACCGCGCGGGTCGCCGGCGGAGCGCTCTGGCGGGACGTGGTCGAAGCGGCCGTCGAGCATGGCCTGACGGCCCTCCATGGCTCGGCGGGAGACGTCGGCGTCGTCGGCTACTCCCTCGGTGGCGGGATCGGCTGGCTCGCGCGGAAGCACGGGCTCTCGGCCTCGAGCGTGCTCTCCGCCGTGGTCGTGACGGCCGACGGTGAGGTCGTCCAGGCCGACCCGGACACCAACGCGGATCTCTTCTGGGCGCTCCGCGGCGGCGGTGGGAGCTTCGGGGTCGTCACGGAGGTCGAGATCGCGCTCTACCCGGTCGCCGAGGCGTTCGCGGGCTGGCTCGTCTGGCCGGCGGAGCGCGCCGTCGAGGTGCTCGATCGCTGGGCCGAGTGGACCACGGATGTGCCGGACGAGGTCACGTCGGTCGGGCGGCTCCTCCAGATGCCGCCGATCCCGGAGATCCCCGAGCCGCTCCGCGGCCGTCAGCTGGTCGTCGTCGAGGCCGCCTTCATGGGCGACGAGCGCGAGGGCCGCGAGCTTCTCCGTCCCTTGCTCGATCTCGAGCCCGACCTCGATACCTTTGCGACCGTCCCGGCCCGCGATCTGACCGAGCTGCACCGCGACCCGCCCGGACCTGCGCCCGGGCGGGGCGAGGGCTGGATGCTGGACGCATTCGACGTGGAGGCCGCACGCGCCGTCGTTGCGGCGGCAGGGATGGACGGCACCTCGCCGCTCCTCTCGCTCGAGATCCGACATCTCGAGGGCGCGCTCGGGCGGCCGGATCCGAACGGGGGAGCGCTCTCGCACCTCGACGGGTCCTATGCCGTCTACGCGCTCGGGATCGTGATGGGGCCGGATGCCGTCGCGGCGATCGACGAGCGACTCGCGGACGTCAGAGCCGCGACCGAGCCATGGCTGTCACGGCGGAGGTACTTCAACTTCGCCGAGCGAGACGTCGACCCGGTGTCGTTCTACGAACAGGGCGACTACGGCCGACTCACCGCGGTCCGCGAGGAGGTCGACCCCCACGGCCTCTTCCAGGCGAAGCATACGATCGTCTAGGACCGCGGAGACGGGGCCGGGGGCCGGTTGACGGCCCCCGGCCCGAGGTCACTCGCCCGCGGGCTCGTCGGCGTCCGGCGCGTCCTCCGCCAGAAGGCGGTAAAGCCCGCGCCGGGCATCCCGGAGGATCGCCTGGGCCGACTCGAGCTGGGCGGCAGTGCCCGCGTGCGCGACCTGGCGTGTCGCCGCCATCACCTGATGGACGAGGTCGTGGAGCGTCACGAGCGCGTCGGCGCTCTCTCCGGTCACCTCGTTCCAGGGCGCGGTCGCGGCCGCGGCCTGCTCACGACCCGTGTCGGTCAGCTCGTACACGCGCTTGCCGGACTCGGACGGCGCCTCGCGGACGAGCTCCTCGTCCTGGAGCTGCTGCAGCGTCGGGTAGACGGAGCCCGGGCTCGGGCGCCAGACGCCGCCGGTGCGCTCCGTGAGCTCCTGGATGACCTGGTAGCCGTGCATCGGCTCCTCCGCGAGGAGGACGAGGATCGCGGCGCGGATGTCACCGCGTCCGGCACGGCGCCCGAAGGCGTGCGGGCCGCCGCGCCGCCGTCGGCGGCCGCGGTGCGGGCCGCTCATGAAGTGGATCCGCACTTCCTCGGGGCCGCAATGGTGGGGGTGTGCAAATGCAGTCAATACTGCTCCTTTCGTGGTATCGCGATATATCGTAACACATCGAGCAAAACATCCCCGCGTTGCCGTCCCGCGCGTCGCAACTACTCGATCGTCGGGAGGAAGGTCGCCTCGCCCCGCTCGGGCGGGGCGCCGTAGACGAACAGCCGAAGCTCGTCGTGGTGGCGGTTCGAGAGCTGGAGCACGGTCCCCGGCTGGACGACGAGCACGCTCCCGCGCTCGAGGACGTGTTGCTTCGGGTCGTCGCCCGCGCCCATGTGGATCGTCAGCGTCCCGTCGAGGACGACGAAGACCTCCTCCTGCACCGGATCGCTGTGGCGGCGGCCGATCGCGCCGGGCGGATAGCGAAAGAGGTTCGCGCGCGATCGCGTCATCGAGTCGGAGAGCTCCGCGACGAGGCGCGGGTCGCCCTCCCGGCGCGGATGCCACTCGAGCTCGTCGTCGTGGAAGACCGTGTAGGGCACGCGCCGATTCTCGCACGGCGGCGCGTGCTCGCGAAGCACGTGAGGTCAGCTCGCGGCTGCGCGCACGAGGATCTCGGCGTAGAGGTCGCGCACCTCGTCGGGCGCGAGCGCGAGCGTGATCTCGCCGACCATCACCTCGTGCCGCTGGCGGCGAGGAGAGCCGGTCGAGCCCGGGTCGGCGAAGAGGAAGACCTTCCGCTCCTCGGCGACCGAGAGCGCCGCGTCGACGAGCCGGTCGCGCTCGCCGTCCAGGTGGAGGTGGAACAGCGGTGTCTGAGGTGGGTCGGGGACGACCTCGACGCCGTCGACGGTCGCGAGCGCCGCGGCGAGCGCGCGAGCGTGGGCGAGGTACACGGGCATCCGCTCCAGGCGCTCCTCGAGCGCGCGCTCCGCCGCGATCACGTACGGGACCATCGTCACGAGATTGCCGCCGTGCCGGCGCTGCCAGACGCGCGCCTCGGAGACGAGCTCGGCGTCGCCCGCGAGCACCGCGCCCGCCATCCCGCCGAGGCCCTTGTAGAACGACACGTAGACGCTGTCGAAGAGACCCGCGATCTCGGCGTGCGGGCGGTCGTAGTAGGGCTGCGCCTCCCACAGGCGCGCGCCGTCCAGGTGCAACGCGATCTCGCGCTCGCGCGCCCAGCCCGTCTGGGCGGCGAGGTCGTCCCACTCCGGCAGGAGGCCGCCGATCTCGCGCTGCGGCAGCTCGAGCAGGAGCGCGGCCACG
>DASSVY010000097.1:0-4213 GCA_035705535.1 Gaiella sp.
ACGTCCATCTCCTTGTCGACCTCGGACGGGGCGAAGAAGTCGGGGTCGGCCCCCCAGAAGACGGCTTCGGCGCGCCGCGCGCCCATCGCCTTGAGCTGCTCGAGGCCGCCCTCCGAGTTCGAGAGCACGAGGTCGTACTCGGACGGGTTCGCGCCGTGGTAGTAGTTGAACCCCGTGTCCATGCCGCCGAACTCCGGGAGGCTCATCGGCACGTCGCCGTCGTAGAAGACCACCGGGACCCCGTGGCGCTCGCGGAGATAGGTCGGGATGCCGCGGAAATGCGCCATCGGCACCGTGAAGACGAGCACCGCATCGGGCCGCTCCCGCTCGACGAGCCGGTCGAGGTGTCGCCGCCAGCGGGGCGTCACGACCTTCCAGATCGTCTCGCGCGTGAGCCGGTCGAACGCGGTGTCGTCCGGGCTCTCCTCCGCGCGGCGGAGGTAACGATCGCCCTTGAGCCGCGCCAGGCCGCCGCGTAGCGCGGCGTAGCCTTCGCCCTCGCGGTAGGTCGGGTTCGGCGCCGTTCGCCACCACGGCGACTCGACCGGGCGGCCGCGATACGGCGTGACGACCAAATCGACCCCCTGCTCGTAGAGCCCCTTCCAGAGCTGCCACCACGCCGGCGTGCAGCCGTAGCGGAAATCGAGGTCGACCGCCGACGCGACGGCGAGGAGGCGTGGCTTCGGCACGAGCGCTCAGTCTAGGGGCCGCTCAGGAGGCGAGCAGCCTGCGCAGGACGTACGGGAGGATCCCGCCGTGGCGCAGGTATTCGCGCTCCCTCGGCGTGTCGAGCCGGAGGGTCGCGCGGAACTCGGTGTCGTCGGCGCGCACCGTGACCTCGTGCGCCTCGCCGTTCTCGAGGCCGGTGATCGAGAACGTCTCGCGACCCGTCAGCCCGAGCGATTCCCGGCTCTCGCCCGGCATGAACTGGAGCGGGAGGATGCCCATCATCAGCAGGTTCGAGCGGTGGATCCGCTCGTAGCTCTCCGCGATCGCGGCGCGCACGCCGAGGAGGTTCGGCCCCTTCGCCGCCCAGTCGCGCGACGAGCCTGCGCCGTACTCCTTGCCGGCGAGCACGATCGTCGGAACGCCCTCTTCGAGATACCGCTCGGCGGCGTCGTAGATCGACAGCTCGTCCCCCGACGGGAGATGCACGGTCCACGTTCCCTCGGAGCCGGGCACGAGGAGGTTCCGCAGGCGGACGTTCGCGAAGGTGCCGCGCACCATCACCTCGTGGTTTCCGCGCCGTGAGCCGTACGAGTTGAACTGTTTGCGCTCGACGCCGTGCTCGACGAGATACGTCCCCGCCGGGCTTTCCAGCTTGATCGAGCCGGCCGGCGAGATGTGGTCGGTCGTGACGGAGTCGCCGAGCGAGACGAGGCAGCGCGCGCCGACGACGTCCTCGACGGGCCCGTGGTCTCGCGCCATGCCGTGGAAGTAGGGCGGCTTGCGCACGTACGTCGACGCGTCGTCCCACGTGAAGAGCGATCCCTCCGGGACGGGAAGCTCCCGCCACGCCGGGTCTCCCGTGTAGACGTCCCCATACGTCCGCTCGAACATCTCGCGGCCGATGGAGCCCTCGACCGTCTGCCGCACCTCCTCCGGTGAGGGCCAGAGCTCCGAGAGGAAGACCGGCTCACCGTTCGCGTCGTGCCCGACGGCCTCGGTCGAGAGGTCGACGTCCATGCGCCCTGCGAGGGCGTACGCGACGACGAGCGGCGGGCTCGCGAGGTAGTTCGCCTTCACCTCGGGATGGATCCTCGCCTCGAAGTTACGGTTGCCCGAGAGCACGGAGCAGGCGACGAGGTCTCCCTCGGCGATCGCCTTCGAGACGGGCTCGGGCAACGGGCCGGAGTTGCCGATACACGTCGTGCAGCCGTAACCGACGGTGTGGAACCCGAGCGCCTCGAGGTACGGCGTCAGACCGGCCTTGTCGAGGTACTCGGTGACGACCTTCGAGCCGGGCGCAAGGCTGGACTTGACCCACGGCTTGCGGTCGAGGCCGCGCTCGACGGCCTTCTTCGCAACGAGCCCGGCCGCGACCATCACGAAGGGGTTCGAGGTGTTCGTGCACGAGGTGATCGCGGCGATCACGACCGCGCCATGGGTGAGATGCACGACCTCGCCGTCGAGCTCGCAGGGAATACCCCGCGTCCACGTCGGAACGGTCGCGACGGGCGCCGCGGCGACTCCGTCGCCGCCGGTCGGCTCGTGCGCGCCGGGGTCGGCGTGCGCGGGTGAGTCGCTCGCAGGGAACGACTCCGCGACCGCCTCGTCGATGCCGTTCCCGTAGTCGACGCCGAAGCTGGACAGTCCCTCGAGAAACGCGTCGCGTGCGCGCGAGAGGGGGATCCGGTCCTGCGGGCGCCGGGGCCCCGCGAGCGACGGCTCGACGCTCGAGAGGTCGAGCTCGACGACCTCCGAGTACGTCGCGAGCTCGGCGGGGTCGTGCCAGAGGAGATTCTCCTTGCAGTACGCCTCGACGAGCTCGACGCGCGCTTCGTCACGACCCGTGAGGCGGAGGTAGCGGAGGGTCTCGTCGTCGACCGGGAAGAATCCGCACGTTGCGCCGTACTCGGGCGACATGTTCCCGATCGTCGCGCGGTCGGCGAGCGGCAGTCCCGCGAGGCCTTCCCCGAAGTACTCGACGAACTTCCCGACGACACCGGTCTTCCGGAGGATCTCCGTGACGGTCAGGACGAGGTCGGTCGCGGTCGCGCCCTCGGGCAGCTGCCCGTGGAGGCGGAAGCCGACGACCTGCGGGACGAGCATCGAGATCGCCTCGCCGAGCATCGCCGCCTCGGCCTCGATCCCGCCGACCCCCCAGCCGAGCACGCCGAGCCCGTTGACCATCGTCGTGTGCGAGTCGGTGCCGACGAGCGTGTCGGGGTACGCGCGCCCGTCGCGGGACTCGACGACGCGGGCGAGGAACTCGAGGTTGACCTGGTGGCAGATTCCGGTGTTCGGCGGCACGACCTTGAGCGCGTCGAACGAGCCCTGGCCCCAGCGGAGGAATGCGTAGCGCTCCCGGTTCCGCTCGAACTCGAGCTCGGCGTTCCGCGTGATCGCGAGCCGGCTCGCGAAGTCGTCGACCTGGACGGAGTGGTCGATCACGAGCTCGGCCGGGATCAGCGGGTCGATCCGGCTCGGGTCGCCGCCGAGCTCGGCCATCGCGTCTCGCATCGCGGCGAGGTCGACGACCGCCGGGACGCCCGTGAAGTCCTGCAGGAGGACGCGTGCGGGCGCGAACGTGACCTCGTCGGACGGGTCGGCGGCGGCGTTCCAGCGCGCGACCGCCTCCACGTCGGCGGACGTCACCGTGTTCCCGTCTTCGCGGCGAAGGACGTTCTCGAGCAGGATCCGCAGGGTGTACGGCAGCCGCGCGACGTCGTAGCGCTCCTGGAGCGCGTCGAGCCGGAACATCTCGTACCGCTCGCCGCCGACGGTCAGGGTGGAGCGTGCGCCGAAGCTGTCGGGATGTGTCATGGCTCTCTCCTTGTCGTTCGCAATGGGGATTGGCTCACGGCTCGAGCGCGAAGCCGAGGGCGCGGAAGTCGTTGTCGAGGCCGAAGACCGCAGCGGCGCGACCCTCGCTCGCGGTGACGGCGCCGACGCAGTCGGTGAACGAGAGCGTCAGGCCGGGATGGCGCTGCATCAGGTCCCAGGCGCGCGCGTCGAGCTCGGCGTCGGCGTGACGGACGAGCAGGCGCCCGGCCGCGACGGCCTCTTCGAGCAGGCTGCGGAACGCGAGCGCCGCGTCGAGCCCCGCGTCGAACCGCAGGCGCGTGGCGGTTTCGGATACGACGAGGTCCGACGTCAGCAGGACGTCGCCCCCCTCGCGCAGCGTCGTGTAGTGGTCGCGGACCCGCTGGTGCGCGCGGTCGCGACGCCAGAGGAGCGCGATGAACGCGCCGGAGTCGGCGTAGACGACCCTCAGGCCCGCTCCTTGGGGGCGCCGTAGAGGCCGGAGGGCCCGTGGTCGTGCTCCTCGGCGACCGCGAGCCGGCCGAGCCCATGTGCGAGAACCGTCACGCCCACTCCTTGGGGGCGCCGTAGAGGTAATGGTCGTGCTCCTCGGCGACGTCATCGGGGCCGGCCTCGTCGGGGACGAGGCCGATCAGCCGCTCGAGCGGGTCGTCGCCCGGCTCGCCGCCGGTCGCGGCGAGGTAGCGCTGCAGCGCCTCGCGGATGTGGAACGCCTCGGAGCGCCCGG
>DASSVY010000098.1:0-5452 GCA_035705535.1 Gaiella sp.
GGCTCCGGCTTCTACTCGACGGACTACGGCCGGGGCTCGCGCAAGGGGGCGGGCAAGGATGCGGAGACGAGCACGTCGTCCTCCGACGGAGCGGCGAAGACCGAGCAGCCGGCGACGAAGACCGATACGAAGTCGTCGGACTCCAAGCCCGCGGACGGGTAGCTCACCGGCCCCGGTCGCCCACGAAGCACCCGGGGGCGTACGGCAGGCCACGTGCGGGTGCGAGCGGCGCCGAGCGGCCCGTGAACATCGCGACCGTCGAGACGTTGTCCTCGCTGCCCAGGATGACGGACTCGCCGCCGACGGTCGCCGGGTCGCCGCCGAGACGGCAGTGGAGCGCCTCTCCCTTGTCGGCGCGGAAGTAGACCCAGCCGAGCTGCATCAGCTGCGACGCGCCAAGATCGGTCGCGAGGGGGGCGGCGAGCTGGTCGCCGACGAACGGCAGCCGGAGCGCCGTCCCGAAGCCCGTCACCTTGTTCAGGGTCGCCTCGACGACGTCCTGCTGCCGGCGCGCGCGCGTGAAGTCGTTCTCGGCCGGGTCGAGCAGGTTGTGCCGGATCCTGGAGTAGACGAGCGCGCGCTGCCCGTCCATGTGCTGCGTTCCCTTGGCGAACCGCCAGCCGGGCCACTCGGCGCAGCGCTTCGCGGTCTTGTAGGGGCAGTCGAACCGGTCCGACCTGATCTTCCGCGGCACCGTCACGTCGATCCCGCCGACCGCGTCGATCAGCTCGCGGAAGCGGTCGAAGTCGACGAAGACCACGTGGTTCACCGGGAGCCCGGTCAGGTCCTTCACGGTCCGGAGCGCGAGCGCGGGGCCGCCGATCTGGTTCGCGGCGTTGATCTTCGCCACACCGACCTCGGGGATCTCGACCTGGAGGTCGCGAGGGATCGAGAGGAAGGCGAGCCGCTTCTTCCCCGGGTCGGTGCGGATCAGCATGATCGAGTCCGACCGGTTGGCCCCGGCGCGGCCCTTCTGCTTCCCGCCGTCGGTCCCGAGCACGAGGATCGTGGTCGGCGTCGAGAGCAACAGGCCGTCCTTCTTCGCGAGCTGGCGCTTCACCCCGGCGGGCACGCGGTCGTTCGCCTCCGAGACCCCGCCCGAGACCGCGAGGTAGCTCGCGACGCCCCAGACGACGAGCAGTAGGAGGAGGACGAGGACGCCTGCCCCGACCCATCGGCCCCAACGCCGGCGCTTCGGTGGGGAAGGTCCCGCGGGCGCTCCCGGCGGAGTCTTGGAGCCCGGCGGAGCCTCGCGAGCCAGCGGCACCCGCCCCTTGACCCGACCGCCGCGATACACGCGATACGGCTTGTCCTGAGCGGGCATCCGGCCGGGTATGGTAGCCGCGCGGTGCCGCCGGAATCGGTCATCGGCGTGGACGTCGGCGGGACGAAGATCCGCGCCGGCACGATCGCGCGCGACGGCTCGGTCGGCCGCGTGCTCGACGTCGAAACGCCAACCGACGGCCCGGAGCCGCTCTTCGAGGCGCTGTTCGGCGTCGTCGAGCAGCTGCTGGGCGACGAGCCCGCGATCGGCATCGGCATCCCGATGAACATCGATCGGCGTACGGGCATCGCGCTCTCCGCGGCCAATCTCCCGCTCGTCTCGCTCGACGTGGGCGCGCGGGTGCGGGAGCGCTTCGACCTCCCGGTCGGGCTCGAGAACGACGGGAACGCGACCGCCCTGGCCGAGTGGCGCTGCGGGTCTGCCAGGGGCGCGAGCGACGTCGTCGTGCTGGCGCTCGGCACCGGCGTGGGCGGCGGGCTCGTCCTCGACGGCCGTCTCTTTCGCGGGTGGGCCGAGATCGGGCATCTCGTCGTCGAGGCGGACGGGCCGCCGTGCCAGGGCAACTGCCACGGCCACGGGCATCTCGAGTCCCTCGTCTCGGGAGAGGCCGCCTCGCGGGCGGCCCAGGAGCTGTGGGGCGCCGAGGCGGACGCGCACCGGCTCGTACGCGAGGCCGAAGGCGGTGACGGGGGGGCTCGCGCCGCCCTCGGACGGATCGGGCACTTCCTCGGTCTCGCGATCGGCTCTCTCTGGAACGTGTTCAGCCCCGACGTCGTCGTCGTCGGAGGCGGCTTCGGGGCAGGCGCGTGGCGCTTCCTCGAGGAGTCGGTGCTCGCCGCCGCGCGCAGCGAGGCGCTGCGGCCGGCGGACGAGAGCCTCCGGGTCGTCGTAGCGGAGCTCGGTGACGACGCCGGGCTCGTCGGCGCGGGGCTCGTGGGCTTCGAGGCGCTCGACGGCATGCGCTGATGCCTCTCGCGATCTGCGCGACGCCGATCGGAAACCTCGCGGACGTCACGCTGCGCGTCCTCGACGCGCTGCGGGACGCCGACGCGGTGCTCTGCGAGGACACCCGACGGACGCAGATCCTCCTCGACCGGCACGGAATCCGGGCCAGGCGCCTCGTCAGCCTCCATCGGCACAACGAGGCGCGGCGCACGGAGGAGCTCCTGCCGCTCCTCGAGGCGGGCGAGCGCCACGCCCTCGTCTCCGACGCGGGCCTCCCCGGCGTGAACGACCCCGGCGGCCGCCTGGTCGCGGCCGCGCTCGCCGCGGGGGTCGAGGTCACCGTCCTGCCCGGCGCGAGCGCGGTCGAGACCGCTCTCGTGGCGAGCGGGCTCGGCGGCGCCGGCTACCGGTTCCTCGGCTACCTGCCCCGGCGGAACGCGGAGCTCGACGCCCTGTGGGCGGATGCACGCTCGTGGCCGTATGCGTCGGTCGCGTTCGAGTCCCCGAGGCGGCTGCCGCGCTCGCTCGAGCGGCTCGCGCGGATCGACCCCGAGCGCCGCATCGCCGTCTGCCGCGAGCTGACCAAGCGCTTCGAGGAGGTCGTCCGCGGCGCCGTTGCCGAGGTGGCGGCGCGCTTCGCCGAGCCGACGAAGGGCGAGGTGACGATCGTGCTCGCGCCCGGCGTGCCGGGCGACACCGACGTCGACGCTGCGGTCGAGGCGGTGCGGTGCCTCGTCAAGGGCGGCGCACCACGCCGGCTCGCGGCAGACGTCGTCTCGGGCCTCGTGCGAACGCCACGCAACGAGCTCTATCGCGCGTCGCTCGACTCCGCCGATTGACGTCGTCCGACTGCCCCGCTACCGTTCCCGTTCCCGCGTTGCCGTCGCAGAGAACAAGGAGGTGCAGAATGCACCGGATTCTCGCGATCGGCGCCGTCGTTGTGCTTGCGCTCGCCCTCGCGGGCGCTGCCTCCGCGTGGTCGTGGCCCGCGGACGGCGTGGTTCTCCGCCCGTTTGCCCTCGGGGCAGATGTCTACGCGGGCGGACAGCATCGCGGCATCGACGTTGCAGGCCCGGACGGCTCGGCGGTGAAGGCCCCGGCGGCGGGCCTCGTCACGTTTGCCGGGTCGCTGCCGACCTACGGCCGCGGCGTGACGATCATGACCGCCGACGGCTACACCGTCACACTCGTCCATCTCGGCACGATCGAGGTCGGCAAGGGCGCCACCGTCGGCGAAGGCGACACGGTCGGCACGATGGGCGCGAGCGGCACGCCCGAGCAGGACGAGCCGAGCGTCCACCTCGGGATCAGGCGGGCGTCCGAGGAGGAGGGGTACGTCGACCCGCTGGGGCTCCTTCCCCCGAGAGCGGCACCGGCGCCCGCTCCGGCGCCGACACCAGAGACGGTCGTGGCGCCGGCTCAGGCGGCGGCGCCTGTCGCCGTCCACCCGCCATCACCCCCGACGCCGTCGCCTGTCGACTCGCCCGCCCCGACGGCGCCTCCGACGGCCGTCACGGCCACCGCGTCGGCGCAATCCGCCACGGCGACCCCGTCGACGTCTTCCGCGGCGCCGACCGGGGCCTCTCCGGACAGTGCGGCGCCACCGTCGACCACGCCTGCACAGCAGGGAGCTGACGAGGCAGGAATCACGATCGCCGAGTCGACCTCGCCGGCTGTAGGCACGGAGACGGCCGATACGCCCGGCCCCGCGTCGGTCGCTCGGCCCGGGGCGTTCCGGTTGGACGCACCGGTTCGACCGGTCGCAGCATCCACGCACGGCACGTCGGGGGCGACCTCGACGGCCGACGTATCGGCCGTAGGCGCCGACGCCGCCGCCACGTCGGGAGCGCACGTCGTGCACGGGACGGCCGCACGCGCGGAGAAAGACCACCCGGGCACGCACCCGGCGAGTCGTGTCTCGTCGGCGTCCGCAGATGCGCGCAAGGCGACGGCGGAGACGGCCGAGACGGCCGAGACGGCCGAGACCGTGCCGCACGAGCGGTCTGTGCCTACACGACCCGCAGCGCGCGCGATCGTCCGGGACTTGCCGGTTCCGGTCTCGAATGCCTCCCGGGGCGTGCCGACGCCACAACGGGCCGCCGAGGCGCCGCACGACGCGCCGTCTGCAGTCGCCGGGCTCGGGCTCCGCGCGCTGGCAGCCGGGATCGTCCTGCTCGCCCTGCTCGGCCTGCTCGCGGCGACTGTGGGACGACGGGTCGCCCGTAGAATCGGCATGGATGGAGCCGTACTACGTCACCACGCCGATCTACTACGTCAACTCGACGCCGCACATCGGCCACGCCTACACGACCGTGGCCGCGGACGTCTTCGCTCGTCATCAGCGACAGCGCGGACGTGAGACGTTCCTCCTCACCGGCGTCGACGAGCACGCGTCGAAGGTCGCACGGGTCGCCGCGGAGCAGGGCCTCTCCCCGCAGGACTACGTCGACGGCATCGTCGAGGCGTGGCGGGCGCTCCCCGCCCGCCTCGACGTGGCCAACGACTTCTTCATCCGGACGAGCGACGACGGGCACAAGCGGTTCGTGCAGGAGTTCCTGCAGCGGATCCGGGACAACGGCCGCGACGACATCTACCAGGACGTCTACGCAGGCCTGTACTGCGTCGGCTGCGAGGCGTTCAAGACAGAGGCGGAGCTCGTCGACGGCAAGTGTCCCGAGCACGACATCGAGCCCGAGTGGATCGAGGAGCGGAACTGGTTCTTTCGCCTGTCGGCGTACCAGGACCGGCTGCTCGCCCTCTACGAGGAGCGACCCGACTTCGTCCTCCCCGCCTTTCGCGCGAACGAGGCGAAGGGCTTCATCTCGGGTGGTCTACAGGACTTCTCGATCAGCCGGGCGGGGCAGCCCTGGGGCATCCCGATCCCGTGGGACACGGAGCAGGTCGCCTACGTCTGGGCCGACGCGCTCGTCAACTACCTGAGCGCGCTCACGTACGCGCGGCCGGGCGAGGACCTGATCCCGACCTTCTGGCCGCAGGCGCGTCACCTGCTCGGGAAGGACATCCTCCGCTTCCACTGCGTCTACTGGCCGGCGCTGCTGCTCGCCGCCGGATACGACGTCCCGAAGCAGCTCTTCGTCCATGGGTACCTGCTGCTCGACGACCGCAAGATCTCGAAGTCGCTGGGCAACGTCGTCGATCCGCTCGACCTCGTGGACGTCTACGGCGCCGACGCGGTGCGCTTCTGGTGTGCGAGGTCGGTGT
>DASSVY010000099.1:0-5988 GCA_035705535.1 Gaiella sp.
CGCGGGGCTCGACCACCTCGCGTTCCCACGCCTCCTCGGTCACGCGGAGCTCGGCTGGTCGCCCGTCGGCGGCCGCTCCTGGCGCGACTACCGGCTCCGCCTCGCCGGGCACGGCCCCCGGCTCGCGGCGCGGGGCGTCGGGTTTCACGCCGCCCCTGGGGTGCCCTGGTTCTAGGCAGGCCCTGTCAGCGCGCCGAGGCCGGTGTTCAGCCGCGCGCGGGGGCAGGCGCCCCAATAGCCGCGGTGGCCGTTCTGGGAGTTCTGAACCGCGTCCATCAGCTCGAGCGCATGCTCGCCACGCTCGTTGCGGAAGAAGTACGGCGACGCGGCGCCACGCCGGACGAGCTCGACGTTGACGTCGGTCTCCCCGACGAAGACGTAGCGGAGGAGCCGCCCGTACCGGTCTCGGTCGTCGAGCGCCGGGTCTCGAACGAGCCGGACCCGCGCCCCCGCCGGAGCGAGCGACGTCAAGGCTCGCTGCGCAGCTCGGCCGTAGCAGTCGGTCGTCAGTTCCGGCGCGTCGATCTGGACGAGCCGGATCTTCGCACCGTCGCTCAGGGTGAGCGTGTCGCCGTCGTTGACCCGCGCGACGACACCCGTTCGGGCCGTCGGCCGTTCCGCCTGCGACTGGTCGGCGCCGTCGTCGCAGCCCGCCGCCACGAGGAGGGCGGCGACCGCGAACGCCGCAGTCAGTCGGTCGGCACCCACACGAGCCGCGTCTCGACCACGCGCACGTCGGTCGCCTCGAGCCGGATCGACAGCGTGTCTACTTCGTCGGCGACCGTCTTCCAGCGCTCGTCGATCGCCGAGATCTCGTCCGCGAGCTCCTGCTCGAGCTCGGCCAGGTCGTCCATGGTCGCGTCGGCCTTGGCCTTGGCCGTCTCTCGTCGCTCGGCGCTGCGCACGGAGACCCCGCGCCTGGACGCCGCGCTCGAGAGCGCCCCGGCCATCGAGCGCGTGCTCCGCTTGCCGCCCAGGAACGCGCCGAGCACCGCGCCGGCGCCGGCGAGCAGCTCCGTCGCCTGGCGCGAGCGCGTGTCGGTTTGGAGCTCCTCGACGCGGCGCTGGGCTTGCGCGAGCGCGCGATCGAGGCGGTCGCGCTTCGCCTCGAGGCGGTCGCGGATCTTCGCCGTCTCGGCGTCCGCGCGTTCCTGCGCGGCTGCGTCGCAGCGCGTTGCGAAGTCCTCGGGCGTCTCACCGGGACGTGAGACGAGCTCGAGCTGCCGATTCCGCTGGAGCTCGAGCGGGCGGCGGTCCACGAGCCGTTGCCGGATCTCCTTCGCGGTGGCCTGGAAGAACGCGTCCTTCCCGACCGGCGCGGTCGGCAGGACGTAGACCGCGCCGGCCGGCGCGGCCGCGGAGAAGTCACGGTCGTCGTAGTCGACCTGCGTCTCGCTCGCCAGGTCGATGCCGCCGTCGAGCGGGCCGTAGAGGGCCTCGAACTCCTCCTGCTCGTCGATGCCCGCCGTGCTGTCGTCGTAGCGGAGAGAGACGCGCGCGGCGAGGAACGCGCGGAAGCGGCTCGAACCGGTGACGGCGCCGATGCCGGAGGCCCACGGCGCGGCCGGGTCGAGGAAGGACACCGGGATCCCGGGCGCGACCGGCGGCGCGACAGAGCTCTCGTCCGCCGCGAGCTCCGTCGAGGTTGGTGGCGGCGGCGCCGACGTTGCCGCAGGCTCGACCGAGCTGGTTGCAACGTGCAACCTGCCCGGCTCCACCGCGGGCTTCAACCTCGCGACCTGCTCCTTCGTCAGCGGGCCGCAGAGGTAGGACATCGCCCAGCGGGTCGCGAGGAGGCGTGGGGTGGAGGACTTCGCCGAGACGAGGAGGAACTGGCGCTTCCCGAGCGCGCCGATCGCCTTGTCGAGCGCGGCGACGTCTGTCCCGCCGGCGGCGGAGCGGAGCCCCTCGAGCACCCGAGCCTTGTCGTTCTCGGTCTGGAGGCGTCCGACGAGCCACGTCCCGGCGTTGGACATCGCCTTGTAGTCGACGTCGACCGGGTTCTGCGTCGAGAGCACCAGGCCGAGGCCGAAAGCGCGGCCCTGCTTGAAGATCGTGAGGATCGGCTTCTTCGGCGGTGGCGACGCCGAGGGGGGCACGTACCCGAAGACCTCGTCCATGTACGCCAGGGCCCGCAGGTCGGGCGTCCCCTCCTGTCCGCGCATCCACGTGACGAGCTTCGAGAAGACGAGCGTGACGACGAACTGCCGCTCCTCCTCCGAGAGGTGCGCGAGGTACACAACCGCGCAACGCGGCTTCCCGTCGGCGGTGAAGAGCATCGTCTGCGGGTCGAGCGGGTCGCCCTGGCCCCAGGCCGCGAAGCTCGGCGAGGCGACGAGGGAGTTCAACGTGAACGCGAGCTTCGTGCGATCGGCCGGCGGAAAGAACTGGTCGATCTCGAAGACCCCGAGCTTGCGGATCGGCGGCGACTGGATCTCGCCGATCAGCGTGCCGAGGTCGAGATCGCGGCCGGCGCGCCAGGCGTTCTCGATCAGGTTCGAGAGCAGGACGTGCTCCCGGCTCGAGAGTGGGTCGGCCCGGATCCCGACGAGCGCGAGGAGGCTCGTCACCGTCGCCTCGATCTCGTCGCGGAGCGCCTCCTCCTCGGTGTCCCACGACAGCGAGGGCGCGCCGAGAGAGCCGATCACGTTCAGCGGGACGCCCGCGGTCGAGCCCGGCGTGTAGACCGTCACGTCCGCCGCGTCTTTCAACTCCTGGAGACGCTCCGGGCTGATCCCGCTGGCCTCGAGGCCCTCGCGCCACATCGTCGCCTGCCGTGCCGCGTACTCGTCCACCGAGACGCCGGCCGCCTGTGCCTCCGCCTCGCTCACCCACGGTCGGAAGCTCGCGGGCTGCAGGTCCGGGAACACGAGCGCGAGGTTCGTCATGTCGCCCTTCGGATCGAGCACGAAGGCGGGGATGCCCGCGTGGAGGGCCTCCTCGATCAGGACGACCGCGAGCCCGGTCTTGCCGGAACCGGTCATCCCGACGATGACGCCGTGCGTCGTCAGATCGCTCGACCCGACGACGACCTCGTCGGCGCCGGGCTCGCCCGTCTTCGGGTCGATCGCCCGTCCGAGGTGGAACGACCCGCGGTCGGCCATCGCGGGGGAGTCTAGAGTCGACCGCGTGCTCGACGAGGTCGAGGTGAAGCCAGGCACGAAGGCGCGGATCGCCGAGCGCGACTCCGACAACACGCTCGGCGTCGACAGGAAGGACGGCGAGAAGCGGCTCGAGCGCCTCGTCGAGCGCCTCGACGCGCTCCAGTACCGCCTCTACGCGGAGGACCGCCGGAGCGTGCTCCTCGTCCTGCAGGGCCTCGACGCCTCGGGGAAGGACGGCGTGATCCGGCGCGTGTTCGAGGGCGTCAACCCGATGGGCGTGTCCGTCACGTCCTTCAAGGCGCCGGTCGGCGTCGAGCTGCAGCACGACTATCTGTGGCGGGTGCACGCTGCGCTTCCGCGGCGAGGCACGATCGGGGTCTTCAACCGGTCCCACTACGAGGACGTCGTCGCGGTCCGGATGTACGACATCGCGCCGGAGAGGGTGTGGCGCCCGCGCTACCGCCACCTCCGCGAGTTCGAGCGGATCCTCGTCGAGGAGGGCACGACGGTGCTGAAGGTCTTCCTCAACGTCTCGCGCGAGGAGCAGCGCACGCGGCTTCAGGAGCGGATCGACGACCCCACGAAGCGCTGGAAGTTCAGGCGCGACGACCTGAAGGTGCGCGACCGGTTCGACGACTGGGTCGAGGCGTGGGACGACGCGCTCACCGAGACCTCGACCGCCTGGGCGCCGTGGCACGTCGTCCCGGCCGACCGGAACTGGCTCAAGGCACTGGTCGTGGCCGAGCTCCTGGTGGATGCGCTCGAGCGGCTCGATCCGAAGCTTCCGGAGCCCGAGCAGGGGCTCGAGGGGCTCGTCGTCTAGCGACTTGATGTGAACTATCCCCGGCAGCGGATGCCGCAGGGACGTCTACTTCACCTCAAGCCGCCAGCGGGTTGTCCCGACGTCGGAATCGGCCGCCGCGATTCCGACGTCGGGACGGGTCAGATCAGGATCCGCGCCGCGAGCGCGGGCGGGCAGCCGCGTCCGACGAGCTCGATCGCCTGGTGCAGGTCGACTTCGACGTTCGCGGCCAGGACGGCCGCCGCGTCGAGGTCGAAGCCCGAGCGGCAGAGGGCGTCGAACCGCCATGCCAGGACCTCGGCTGCCTCGTCGGTGCGCAGATCTTCGAACTGTGCCGCCGTCATCAGGATGTTCCCCCTCTCCCGAGGGTCGCGCCAACCTCGTTCCGACCCTCATCCGACATGTGCTGAGCATCGGCGCTCCGGCACGGGCCTCTCTTCCCCCGCCGGACGAGACCTGCCTAGCCATTCGGGTGGGCGCCGGGTGAGACCCGCCGGGCTGGGTCGATCCGAGTCGGCGCGACCCGAGAGGCGACGGTCGGCGCCGCCTCCGGGTCAGGAGGAAGCCAGGAACGGGTGCGGTCGTGCTCGCCTCCGCTGGCAGTGAGGAGCAATTGCTTGATCCCGCAACGGTCCTCCGGCGCACCATACGCCATCGCCAGCCGTCTGCGCCGTCGCGTGCGACCACGCTGCCGCGGCGCGCGAATGCCGCGAGGCCCGCCGGACGTCAGCCCCCCCGGGCCGTCCGACGGGCCTCTGCGGCACGTCAATCGCGCTCCATCCAGCGCGGCCACGCGAGTATCCCGCGCCACTCGGGCCGACACACCGGTCGTTGGTCTAGGCCGTTGCCCTACCTCGGATGGGGGAGCGGCGTGCTCACGCCGGCCGCGTGAGAACTAGGCGGCGGCTTCGTCCGTGATCGCGAACCGTGCCCGCCGCCGGGTGAGGTCGACGACCGCGTAAGGATGGTCTGAGAGCCAGACCTCGGCCCCGCGCTCGAAGTGGACGTCGATCCCGTCGATCCGGGTCGGGGGACCGAAGGTGACCCTGTCGGGCGCGTCCATGGCGACCTCGATGCGCCGTCTGGTGGTCAAGAGCCACCATCTGCGGCGGCGCCGCTCCCAGGCGTACAGGCGCCCGCCGTTCGCCGCGATGTGTCGTCGTGCCACCGGGGAGAGGTGTGACGGCGGGGGTGGCTCCGATAGCACCTCTGCTCTCGCGTGCGCCCGCATCGCGAAGGCGATCATCGCACGGACGTCGGCTGGTTGCGCCGCGCGAGGCGAGGCCCGACGCGGAGGGCATGCTCGGCCCTCGTCGGAAAACAGCTGCATAAACGTTGGATTTTGGAGTACATTGCTCGGACGTAGCGCACAGGGGAGGGTGTCTACGCAGCGGCATACGGCACGAATCGGGCCAGGCTGCGCTGCTCCGGCGGCGCGCGAAGCCTGCGTCGGTCTGCGCCCAGCTCGCCTCGTCTCGGTGGTGGCGCTGTCGTGCGCCGCGTTGCTGCTCGTCGGACACCCGGCACGCGCGGCCCGTGGCGACGGGGGCGCGCGGCGTGTCGTGCGGGCTCAGGCGACCGTGGTCCGGACGCAGTTCGGCCGGGCGGAGTCGTGCTTCGCGCAGAGAAGCGCGACCTGCGTGGCCAACTCGACCTTCGCGCTGTATGCGGACGCACTGGACGCCCGTGCCAAGGTGGGCACGCTCCTCTCGCATTCGCTCAGCACGACGATCCGAACCGGAGTCGAGCGGTACGTCGCCGCGCTGGACATCCAGGTGCGGCTCAGCTTCCAGCTGTACCAGGCCGGGTTGTCCCGCTACATCCCGCGGATCGACCAGGCATTGATGACAATGCGCGCGTCGTTCCGCGACGCCGACCCGGCCGTGGCGTTCGTCCTGTCGGCCACGGCCGTCAGCTGAGGCGGCCGGGCTTGGCGCAGGACATCCGGGCCCGCGCGTACCCTCGGTCTCGGCGGGGCCGTCCCGCCGCAGCCCGACCCCCCGTCGGGAGGGCGGTCCCGCCCATGCACGTCGCAGGCGACGCCGGCCCGCGCGTCGAGCCCGCTGCGCTCCGACTATCGAG
>DASSVY010000100.1:0-7875 GCA_035705535.1 Gaiella sp.
CACGCGGTACGCCGAGACCTTGCAGTCGCTGTCGAAGGCGCGCACGCCGTCCGTGCCGATCACCAGCACGGTGCGGGGATCGTCCGTCGCCGACTGAGGGGCGGGCTGCACCTTCGACCAGCCGTCGGGCAGCGTCAACTCGACGCCTCCGCCGCGCACCGTGTCGCCCGTCGCCGCGGTGCCGGCAGCCGCGAAGACGCCCACGGCGAGCGCCGCGACGGCAACAACCGATCCTTTCCGCAGTCCGTTCATCTTCCGGCCCGCGAATCGTACTCGTTTCCACCACGAAGGGAAGAGGGAAAAGGCCCGCACAGGACGTAAATCACAGAACCAGCGCGAACCGGTGCCCGACGCGCTCCGGCAACGCTCGAAATCCCTCCCCGGAGTCTGGCCAGGATGCACGCTCGGAGTAGAGTTCGCCCCGTGAAAGCCCCCCTCCCGCCTCGCCTCGGGCACTGAGAGGCCGGACGCCGCCATGCTCCGTCGCCGCCGCAAGACCGTAGGAGTCCCACACGCGGGCCCCTACCCCCACGGGTGGGAGGTCCCGGCGCGGTTCAACTTCACGCGGGACGTCGTCGAGCCGCTCGCGAAGGGTCACGGGCGCGCGGCGCTGACGTTCGTCGACCGGGAGGGGATCGTCGACCGCCGGAGCTTCGGCGAGATCGCCGGAGACGCCGCTCGCTGGGCGCACCTCCTGCGCACGCGGCTCGATCGCGGCGACCGGGTGATGCTCATGACCGGCAAGGTGCCCGCCTGGCACGGCGCGATGCTCGGTGCGCTGAAGGGCGGGCTGATCGCCGTCCCGTGCTCCGAGCAGCTGGGTGCGCGCGATCTCGCCTTCCGCGTGGGTCACTCCGGCGCAAAGCTCCTCGTCGCCGACCGGTCGTGCGAGGTCGAGGTGGAGGAGATGCTCGAGCAGCTCGACGCGCCCGTTCCGGTGCTCTACCTCGACGAGGCGCGGAGCGAACTGGCGCGGTACGTGCCCCGCGCGCCGACCGAGGACACGACCGCGGGCGAGCGAGCGCTGATCCTGTACACGTCGGGCACCGCGAAGGAGCCCCGGGGCGTCGTCCACACCCACGCCTACACATGGGCGCTCCATTCGCAGGCCGAGCACTGGCTCGACGCCCACGAGCAGGACGTTGTCTGGTGCACCGCGGGGACAGGCTGGGCGAAGTCGATCTGGAACGTGCTGGTCGGCCCCTGGTCGTGCGGCTCGGAGGTCGTGCTCCACCAGGGCGCCTTCGACCCCGAGGACCGGCTCGGCCTCATGCAGCGGCTCGGCGTCACGGTGCTCTGCCAGTCGCCGACCGAGTATCGGATGCTCGCGAAGCTCGATGGGCTTGCCTCCGCGCACCTTCCGAGGCTCCGTCACGCGGTCTCCGCCGGCGAGCCGCTGAACCCAGACGTGATCGAACGGTTCCAGGACGCGCTCGGGATCACGGTGCACGACGGCTACGGCCAGACGGAGAACGCGCTCCTCATCGCGAACGCGCCGGGAATGGACGTGCGCCCCGGGTCGATGGGCCTCCCCACCCCGGGTCACGACATCGCGATCATCGACGACCACGCACAGGTCTGCGGCCCTGGCGTCGAAGGCGACATCGCGCTCTTCGGCAAGCCGCCGACGCTGTTCGCGGGGTACTGGGAGGCGCGCGACGAGACCGATGCGGTCTTCCGCGACGGCTGGTACATCACGGGCGACCGCGGCGTGTCGGACGACGAGGGCTACCTCTGGTTCGTCGGCCGCGCGGACGACGTGATCCTCTCGTCCGCGTACCGCATCGGCCCGTTCGAGGTCGAGAGCGCGCTCCTCGAGCATCCGGCGGTGACCGAGAGCGCGGTCGTCGGCGCCCCCGACGCCGACCGGGGCGAGATCGTCAAGGCGTTCGTCGTGCTTCGGCACGGCGTCGACCCGACCGCCGACCTGATCACCGAGCTGCAGGAGCACGTGAAGAACGTGACGGCGCCGTACAAGTACCCGCGCGAGGTCGCGTTCGTCGACGAGCTGCCGAAGACCACGAACGGCAAGATCATCCGTGCGGAGCTCCGTCGGCAGCCGGAGACGGGCTATCCCGAGCCACGGTCCCTCGTGATCCCGCTCCCGGTGGACGAGACGGAGCGAGAGCGGTCGGAGAGCGAGGCCGCCGAGGAGGCGCGGGAGGCAGCGAGGGAGTCGGCGAGGCGCGAGGCAGCCGCGGCGGCGGAGCGCGCCGCGGCAGACGCGGCCAGGCGGGACGCGGAGGAAGCCGTGCGCCTGCACGACGAAGCGGTGCGGCGGGCGACCGCCGAGGCAACCCGCCAGCAGGCCGTCGAGGCAGCGCGGAGGGAGGCCGAGGAAGCCGCGCGGTTCGAGGCGGAAGAAGCAACACGCCTCGCCGCCGAAGAGCAGATCCGCCGCGAGGCCGAGGACGCCGCCCGACTCGCGGCCGAGGCGGCAGCGCTGCGCGAGGCCGAGGCCGTCGCGCAGCGAGAGGCCGAGGAGGCGGCTCGCGCGGCCGCCGAGGCGGCCGCTGTCCGCGAAGCGGAGGAGGCGGCCCGGCTCGCCGCGGAGGAGCAGGCCCGCCTCGAGGCCGAGGCAGCCGCACGACTCGCCGCCGAGGAACAGGCCCGCCAGGAAGCCGCGGAAGCCGCCAGGGTCGCCGCCGAGGAACAGGCCCGCCGCGAGGCCGACGCGGCGCGCGCGGAGGCGGAGGCGAAGGCGCAGCGCGAGGCGGAGGAGGTCGCGCGCCGCGAAGCGGAGGCCGTGCGCCTCGCGGCCGAAGCGCAGGCGCGTCGCGACGCGGAAGAGGCCGAGCGGCTGGCCGAGGAGGAGCGGGAGCGCGCCGCCGCGGAAGAGGAGGCACAGCGACGGGCAGCCGAAGAGCGCGAGCGCGCCGCGGCGGAGGCGCTGGCGAGAATCGAGGCGGCCGAGCAGGAAGCTGCGCGACGAGAGGCGGAGGAAGAGGCGGACGGCGAGGCAGCCCTCGTCGCGGCGTCCGCGGCGGGCGACAAGCTGGGGCGCCGGGAGCGGCGCGCCCTGGAGAAGCAGCAGAAGGAGCTCGAGAAGCAGAAGGCCAAGAACGACGCCGAGCGGAAGAAGCGTGCCGAGATCGAGGCCCGGGAGCGCGCGAAGGCCGAGGCCGAGCAGCGCAAGCGCGACGAGATCGAGGCGAAGGAGCGCGCGAAGCTCGAGGAAGAGCAGCGCAAGCGCGACGAGATCGAGGCCCGGGAGCGCGCGAAGGCCGAGGCCGAGCAGCGCAAGCGCGACGAGATCGAGGCGAAGGAGCGCGCGAAGCTCGAGGCCGAGCAGCGCAAGCGCGACGAGAAGGCCGCCGCCGACGAAGCGAAGCGCCTCGAGCACGAGGAGCGCCAGCGACAGAAAGAGCTCGCGAAGCTCGCGAAGAGCAAGGGGCTCGGGCTCGGTCGGCTTCTCTCCCGCGACGAGGACGAGTACGACGAGGACGACACACCCGTCAGCCCGATCGAGAACATCGTCGAGCGCCTGCAGCCCTACGCTCGGCAGAGCGGTCCGATCGCGCCGGTGCCTACGGCCGCACCGGAGGAACAGGACTCGCCCGACGACGCGCAGGATCCGTCGGACCGCACCGCGTGAGCCAGGTCGTCGAGGCGCCCGTCCGGGCGCCGCAGCCGACGTTCGAGGATGATCAGGTCGAGGACCGCCCGTGGGTCGTGATCGTCTGGAACGACCCGATCAACCTGATGAGCTACGTGACGCTCGTGCTCCAGAAGCTCTTCGGCTACTCCCGCTCGAAGGCGACGCAGCTGATGTTGCAGGTGCACAACGACGGCAAGGCCGTCGTCTCGTCAGGCACGAAGGAGAAGGCCGAGCTGGACGTCTCGCGCCTCCACGCCCACGGGCTCTGGGCGACGATGCGGCAGGACTAGCCGATGCGGCAGGAATAGATGAGTCGCCGAGGGATCAGCTCACGCGGGGACGGCACGTATCGGGTCGAGCTGCCGGAGGAGGAGCGCGACGTCCTCGCAGCGCTGCCCGACCAGCTGCGCGAGGCGCTCGACGCGGGTGAGCCGACGCTCTACCGGCTGTTCCCGCCGGCTCACTCGGACGACGACGCGGCGAACGAGGACTACGCGCGACTCGTCGGCCGCGGTCTCGTCGACGGGAAGCTGAAGGCGCTCGCGGAGCTCGAGCGGACGGCACATGCGAAACGCCTCGACGAGGACGAGCTGGGCTCCTGGCTCGGCGCGATCGAGAGCCTTCGCCTCGTCCTCGGCACACAGCTCGACGTCACGGAGGAGAGCTACGGCCCGCTCGACGCGGCCGACCCCGACGCGCCGAGGCTCGCGCTCTACCACTGGCTCTCCTGGCTCCAGGAGGAGGTCGTGCAGGCGCTCTCTGAGCCGCTCGAGCGCGGCACGGCGACCGACTGACGGCCCGTGAGCCACGCCGCCGCGGGCGGGGCACTACGCTGCGCTCGTGCCCGACGCCGAGACCGTCGTCTTCATCCCCGCCTGGAACGAGGAACGCAGCCTGCCGGGGGTCCTCGACGAGCTCCACGCCGGGGTCCCCGCTGCAGATGTGCTCGTGATCGACGACGGCTCGACCGACGCGACGGCCGCGGTCGCAGCGGCGCAGGGCGCGATCGTCGTCTCGTTCGGGGAGAACCGCGGGCTCCGCGCGGGCATCGCCGCCGGCTACCAGGAGGCGTACGACCGCGGCTACGCGTATTGCGGCCGGGTCGACGCGGACGGACAGCATCCGGTCGACGAGCTCGTGCGCCTGCTCGCGCTCGTCGAGTCGGACCAGTGCGATGTCGCGGTGGGCTCGCGCTTCGCGGAGGGCGACGGGTACGGGGCCGACCGGTACGAGCCCTCCCCCGCGCGGAGGCTCGGGATCGGGCTCCTGCAGAAGGCGATGCACGTTCGGCTCGGCCGGCCGTTCCACGACCCGACGAGCGGCATGGCCGCGGTCAACCGTTCGGCGATGCCCGTGATGGCGCGGCCGTACGCGAGCGGCGCGCCCGAGGTCGAGGCGTTGCTCCGCCTGAAGCAAGCCGGTCTGCGGGTCGACGAGGTCGCTGTCCACATGCGCGAGCGCTCGCACGGGGACTCGAAGCTGCAGGGCAAGAAGGCGGTGAAGCTCGTGCTCACGGTCGTCGGGACGCTGCTCTTCTTCCGCTGGCTCCGGCACCGGCGAGCGTGACGACCCGCCTGGTCGTCGTCCTCGGCTACTCCGACGGCGGCACCCGCGACCTCCATCCCGTCTGCGCGGCTCGGCTCGCCCGGGCGGCCGAGCTGACCACGGCCGACGACGTGGTCGTGCTGTCCGGCTGGGCGCGGAGGGCCGGCGGGCAGCCCGAGGCACGGCTGATGCGCGCGGAATGGCGGGGAGCGGCGCGCGAGGTGGTCGTCGATCCCGACGCGCGGACCACCGTCGAGAACCTGGCGAACGCGCTCGACGACGTCTCCCGTGTGGACGCCCGTGAGGTCGTCCTGGTCACGTCGTCCTGGCACGCGCGTCGTGCGACGGCGGCGATGCGCTGGCTCCTCCGACGCCGGGGCATCGGGGTGCGGGCGGAGTCGCCGCCCGGCCGCTCGACGCGCGCCGCGCTGCGCGAGCTGATGCTGTGGCCGCTCCTGCCGGTTCAGCTGTGGCACGCGCGACGATCGCGCTGAGCCGCGTTACGCCAGCTCGGCGTGGATGCGCTGCTTCGCCTGGCGGAGCGAGCCGCCGGCGCGGCCGGCGCGCGCGGCGAGCGCCTCGGCGAGGATCGAGAGCGCCGTCTCCGCCTGGGTCTCCGCGCCGATGTCGGGCCCGCACGGACCGCTGATCCGGTCGAGCTCGGTCTCGGTCGCGCCGGCCTCGAGCAGCCGCTCCCGACGCCGCTCCTGATTCCGACGCGACCCGAGCGCGCCGATGTAGAACGCGTCGGTCCGGAGCGCCGCGAGGAGCGCCGGCTCGTCGAACTTGTCGTCGTGGGTGAGCACGACGATCGCGGTCTGGTGGTCTGGCGCGACCTCCGCGATCGCCTCCTCCGGCCATTCCGCGACCAGGCGGTCGGCGGACGGTATGCGCTCCGGGGTGAGGAACGTCGCGCGGGCGTCGGCGACGATCGCCGTCCAACCGAGGAGCTTCGCGCCGCGCGCCAGCGCCTCGGCGGTGTCGACCGCGCCGTAGACGAGGAGCCGCGGCGGCGGCCCGTACCACTCCGCGAAGACGTTCGCGCCGTCGCCCTCCAGCAGGCGGTTCCGGCCGCGGCGCACGAGCTCGTCGAACTGACCGAGCGCCCACGCGGGCACGCCGTCGCCGAGCGTCTCGGCGCCCTCCACGACGAGCGCCTTCGAGCCGACCCCATTCCCTTCGACGACCGTGAACAGCACCGCCCGCCCGCCCTCGTCCCCGAGGCGGGCAAGGCGCTCGAGCAACGTCACTCGACCGCCTCCACGAACACGTCGATCTCGCCGCCGCACGGTAGCCCGACGTCCCAGGCCATCTCGTCCGTGATGCCGTAGTGCAGCAGCCTCGGCTGGCCGTCCTGCATCACGGACATCGCGTTGTCGAACACGTCGCTCTCGACGCAGCCGCCGGACACCGATCCGCACATCTTTCCCGACTCGGAGACGGCCAGGCTGGTCCCGATCGGCCGCGGCGCAGAGCGTCGCGTCGCCACGACGGTCGCCACGACGACCTTCTCGCCTGCGTCGCGCCAGGCTTCGACCTCGGGCAGGATCTCCTTCACGCAGCATGCCTCCTTTCGATGCCGGCGAGGATGGTCGCCAGCTCTTCGAGACTCCTCAGATTATGACCGGCGAGGAACCTGTCGACGAAAGGCAACGCCGCGCGCATGCCGCCGGCGAGCGGCTCGTAGTCGGGGTTCCCCTTCAGCGGGTTCACCCAGATCACGGCGTATGCGGCCCGCGCGAGGCGCGCCATCTCGCGGCCCACGAGCGTCGGATCCTCCCGCTCCCAGCCGTCCGACGCGATCACGACGATCGCGCCCCGCGACATCCCTCGGCGCGCGTAGACGTCGTTGAACTCGCGCAGCGACGCGCCGATCCGCGTGCCGCTCCCCCAGTCCACGACCTCCTCGGTGCAGCGCGCGAGCGCGGCCATCGGATCGCGTGTCGCGAGGTCGGGGGTGAGGTGGGAGAGCCTCGTGCCGAATGCGAACGCCTCGACGCCGCGGCCGGCGCCGACGGCCGCGTGCAGGAAGAGGAGGAGGACGCGCGCGTAGCTGTCCATCGAGCCCGACACGTCGCAGAGCAGCACGAGCCGGCGCGGGACCTCCTTGCGGGCCCGAAGCGGCTGCTCGACCGGGTCGCCGCCGGTGCGCAGGGAGCGGCGGATCATCCCGCGGACGTCGAGGGCCTCCCCGAGCGGCTCGCGACGGGTCCTGCGGGAGCGGCGGAGCGGCCGGACCGCCGCAATGCGGCCGATCAGGTCGCGCACGCGCCGCAGCTCGTCGTCGGTGAGCTCGGCGAAGTCCTTGTCGCGCAGCAGCTCCTGGCGCGAGGCGCCGAGGTCGATCACGTCCTCGTCCGGCTCCAGCCCCTCTCCCCCTGCCTCTTCGGCTGCGGTCTCGACGACGTGCAGCGTCGGCTCCGACGACTCCTCCCGCGCGGGCGCGAGGACGGGCGCACGGAGGAACCACGCCTCGAACGCGCGGTCGAACACCGCCAGCTCGTCGCGGCGCGAGACGAGCGTCTGGCGGAGCGAGAAGTAGACGTCGTCCCGGGAGGCGAGATCGACCGCGTCGAGCGCCCGGAGCGCGTCCGTCAGCCGACCCGGGCCGATCTCGAGGCCGGCCTCGCGCAGCACCCGGCCGAACGTGACGACGTGTCCGACGATTGCGTCCCCGGCGGCCATCTAGTGGTCTCTCCGGGAAATCCGGGCGTGATTCGCCGGCGAAAACC
>DASSVY010000101.1:0-8155 GCA_035705535.1 Gaiella sp.
CTGCGGGTCGCCGTCACCGCCTCGAACAGCGACGGCACCGTGCAGGCAACCTCCGCCGCGACCGCGGTCGTCACGTCGACCGCCGCGCCCTCGAGGACGTCCGATCCCGTCGTCTCGGGTTCTGCCGTCCAGGGGCAGACCCTGACCGCGACGAGCGGGGGCTGGGCGGGCAGCGCGCCGATCACCTTCACCTACCAGTGGGTCCGCTGCAGCGCGGACGGCGGCGCGGCGGACGGGTCGAACTGTCCCGCGATCGGCGGGGCGACCGGCCAGAGCTACAAGCTCGACACAGGCGACGTCGGCCATCGCATGCGGGTCCGCGTGACTGCGCGGAACAGCGCCGGGAGAGCGACGTCGGCCTCGAACGCGACGGCGGTCGTCGTCTCGTCGGCGGGAACCGGGCCGGCGAAGAACACGAAGGAGCCGTCCGTCTCCGGCACGGCGCAACAGGGTCAGACGCTCAGCGCCAACGGTGGCACCTGGAGCGGGACGAGCCCCGTCACGCTCGCCTACCAGTGGGTGCGCTGCGGGGCCGACGGCGGCAATGCCGACGGCTCGAACTGCGCGACGATCGGCGGTGGGACCGCGACCACCTACACGCTCGGCTCGGCCGACGTCGGCCAGCGGCTCCGCGTGAAGGTGACGGGGAGGAACAGCCAGGGCTCGGCCACGGCCGCGTCCAACCCCACAGCGGTCGTCCAGGCCACCGGGCCCGCGCTGCCGTCAGGCGCGATCAAGCTGTCGAACGGGAAGTACTCGATTCCCGTGACCAGCGTGTCGCTCCCCTCGCGCCTCGTGGTCGACTCGATCCGGTTCGCACCGAACCCCGTGCGGTCGCGGCGCACCACGATCGAGCTGCGCGTCCACGTCTCGGACACCCGGGGCTTCTACGTCCGCGACGCGCTCGTCTTCTCGCGCTCGACACCGCTCGTCACGTCGGCCGGGGGCGAGCAGCCCACCGGGCAGGACGGCTGGGCGACGGTCCGGATGACGCCGCAGCGCGACTTCCCGCTCCGCCGGGGCTACGCGGTGCAGTTCTTCGTCCGCGCGCGCAAGCAGGGCGACAACCTCCTGGCGGGCGTCTCGACGAGGCGTCTCGTCCAGGTCAGGACGGCCCGGTAGGTGGGCGGCTGGGTCGCGCGGTCGGGGAGCCGCGCGACCCGCCGGGCCGATGAGGATCCGGTCGGCCGGAGCGCTCGGGTAGCGTCAGGCCGGTGAGCGAGAGCGCAGAGAAGCCGGAGACGGCGGGTTCCGCCGACCATGAGCCGCCGACGGGCGCGCAGACGAGCGCGACCTGGACCGGCGGCGCAGCACCGCTCGCGTACACGGCGACCGCGCGCTGGTTCGTCCTCCGCAAGAAGGACAAGCCTGCCGCGGAGATCTTCTCGGTCGCATACCTCGCCGACACGGACGAGCCGCGGCCGCTGACGTTCGTGTTCAACGGCGGCCCGGGTGCGTCGTCGGCGTACCTCCACCTCGGCGCGATCGGCCCGCAGCGGGTCGCGTTCCCCGCCGACGGCTCGCTCCCCGAGATGCCGCCCCGTCTCGAGCAGAACGAGGCGTCATGGCTCGCGTTCACCGACCTCGTGTTCGTCGACCCTGTCGGCACCGGCTTCAGCCGCGTGATCGAGCCCAAGAAGAAGGAGAAGAACGCAGAGGGAGGCACGGCCGACGACAAGGCCGAGACGGTCGATCCGAAGGAGTACTTCGGGCAGAAGCGCGACCTCGAGTCGCTCTCGGAGTTCATGGGGCGCTGGCTGTCCGCGAACGGGCGATGGGCGTCGCCGATCTTCGTCGCAGGCGAGAGCTACGGCGGCTACCGTGTCGGGCGCCTCGTGCGGATGCTGCAAGAGGCCACCGGGATCGGTCTCAACGGGGCGATCCTGATCTCCCCCGCCCTCGAGATCGGCACGCTCAACCCGACCGACTACGACGTCCTCGGCTGGGTCGACACCCTCCCGACGATGGCGCTCGCGGCGGTGCATCACGGCCGCTCGCGCGCGTTCCCGCGCGACGCGGCGCCCGAGACGGTGCGCGCGGAGGCGGAGGCCTTCGCGACCACCGAGCTCGCGCCGTTCCTCGTGCGCGGCGCGGGCATGGACGCGGGCGAGCGCGAGCGGGTGCTGACGCGGCTCGCCGACCTCGTCGGGCTCCCCGCGGACTTCGTCACGCGCGCGGAGGGCCGCATCTCGATCTCGACGTTCGCACGGGAGCTCCTCCGTGACGAGCGGAAGGTGCTCGGCCTCTACGACAGCACCGTCACGTCGATCGACCCGTTCCCCGACCGCGAGACGTTCGCCGGGCCGGACCCGACGCTCGCGGGGATCAGCCCCGCCTACACGATGGCCGTGAACCGGCTCCTGCGCGCGGAGATCGGCGTGGAGACGGAGCGGGAGTACACGCTGCTGAGCTACGAGGTCAACGAGGCGTGGAAGGACGACGCCTCCAAGCACGCGTTCCTTCCCCTCGTCGGCGCCACCGACGACTTCCGTTACGGCATGGCGCTCAACCACCACCTGAGGGCGTTCATCACCCACGGGCGCTACGACCTCGTGACGCCGTACTACGCGACCGACCGGCTGCGGAACCTCATGCGCCTCGACCCGCAGATGGGCGACCGGCTGACCGTGCGGCACTTCGACGGCGGGCACATGTTCTACGCATGGGAAGCGAGCCGCCGCGCGTTCGGCGAGGCGATCGCGGCCTTCGTCGCCGGCGCCGTCGGCGCCTAGCCGGTCCCCTGCACGACGGCGATCTGGACAGCGCCCGTGTGGGCGGCTATGTTCGTCAGGCGCCCGAAAGTCCGACTAGCGGACAGCGCGCCACGCGCCGTGCCGACGAAGCCCACCCACTCGATCGAGGACGTCGACCGCAGGCACGTCTTCCACCCCTTCAGCGACCCGCGCCGCCACGAGCAGGACGGCGGGCACATGATCGTCCGCGGCCGCGGCAGCACGCTCTGGGACTCCCAGGGGCGGTCGTACCTCGACGCGATGGCCGGCCTCTGGTGCGTGAACGTCGGCTACGGCAGGCCCGAGATGGCCGAGGCGATCGCACGCCAGATCGAGCGCCTCTCCTACTACCACGGCTTCTCGTCGATGGCGACAGAGGCCCCGGCGCTCCTGGCCGAGCGGGTCCTGGCCTCGACGCCCGTCCCCATGTCGAAGGTGTTCTTCGGGTCGAGCGGCTCGGACGCGAACGACACGCACGCGAAGCTCGTGTGGTTCTACAACAACGCCCTCGGCCGGCCCGCGAAGAAGAAGCTCGTCTCCCGGGAGCGCGGCTACCACGGCGTCACCGTGCTGTCCGCCGGGCTGACCGGCCTCGCGAACCTCCACCAGGGGTTCGATCTCCCGCTGCCGATGATCCGGCATGCGCGCGCGCCGCACCGGCTCTGGGAGGCGGCCGAGGGGATGACGGACGACGAGTTCGTGCGATTCCTCACCGACGACCTCGAGCAGCTGATCCTGCGCGAGGGCCCGGAGACCGTCGCGGCTTTCATCGCGGAGCCGCTCCAGGCGGCGGGCGGCGTGCTGGTCCCGCCGCCGGGCTACTTCCCCGCGATCCAGGAGGTGCTCCGCCGCCACGACGTCCTGCTCATCGCCGACGAGGTGGTCTGTGGCTTCGGGCGCCTCGGCTGCTGGTTCGGGAGCGAGCTCTTCGGGATCGAGCCCGACCTGGTCACCGTGGCCAAGGGACTGACCTCGGCCTACGTCCCGCTGTCGGGCTGCCTGGTCTCAGACCGCGTCTGGAGCGTCGTCGCCGACGCGTCGCAGGGCGTCTTCGGGCACGGCTACACCTACACGGCCCACCCGGTGGCGGCGGCCGCTGCACTGGAGAACCTCGACATCATCGAGCGCGACGGGCTCGTCGCACAGGCGGCGGCGCGCGGGGCACGGCTCAACGAGGCGCTACGCGAGGCGTTCGACGACCATCCGCTCGTCGGCGAGGTGCGCGGCATCGGGCTGATCGGCGCGGTCGAGTTCGTCGAGTCCCGCTCCCCCGCCCGGCCGTTCGACCGCTCGCTGCGGGTCGGCCCGCGGATCGCCAAACGCTGTCTGGAGCGCGGCGTCATCACACGTGCTCTGCCGGACGCGGACACGATCGCCTTCTCCCCGCCCTTCGTGGTCACCGAGGATGAGCTCGACGAGATGGTCGCGACCGCGCGCGCGGCTGCCGACGACGTCGCCGCAGAGCTAGGTGGTTGAGGCCGGATAGGCGCGTGCGCGGGGATGGCTGAGACCGAGCATGACGCGAGGAGCGGCGACGGCGCGTATCTGCTGATACGTGTCGTTGCCGATCGTCGGGTCAGGCGACGTGTCGCAGCCACCATCCGCGTGTGCGGCTATTCGGGCTCGACCACCTCGGTGCCGGATGAGAACATCGTGTCGTGTCGGCGCTCGGGCTGATCGTGAATCCGATCGCGGGCATCGGCGGTCGCCTCGCGCTCAAGGGGAGCGACGACCGGGCCACGGTCGACCGTGCGCTGCGCGACGGCGCACAGCAGGTCGCGCCCGCACGGGCCCGGAGGGCGCTCGACGTGGTGCGCATCCAGGCGCCGGGGACAGAGGTGCTCGCCGCCGGAAGCGGCATGGGCGCCGAGCTCGCGGCGGAGCTGGGACTGCCGGTCACGGTGCTCGACCACCGGCCCGAGCACCCGACGACCGCCGACGACACGCGCGCCGTCGCGCGGGAGCTTCTCGGACGTCACGTCGACCTCGTCCTCTTCGCCGGGGGCGACGGGACCGCGCGGGACGTCGTCGGCACCGTCGGCACTGAGCTTCCGCTGCTCGGCATCCCGTCGGGCGTGAAGATGCGGTCGGCCGTGTTCGGCACGACACCCGAGGCCGCCGGCGAGGCGGCGGCGCGCTACCTCGCGAGCCCGGAGACGTTCCCGCTCGTCGAGCGGGAGGTGCTCGATGCCGCGGAGGGCGTCGAGAGCGAGCTGTTCGCGCTCGCGCGCTCACCGCACGTCGGCGGCCGGCTCCAGGCAGGCAAGGCGACGGCACGGCCGGCCGACGAGGCGGCCCTGACCGCCCTCTGCGAGGCGATCGCGAGAGAGATGCTCCCCGGTCGCCTCTACCTCGTCGGGCCGGGGACGACGACCGGCCGGATCCTCGCCGCGCTGGGGATCGGGGGAACGGCGCTCGGCGTGGACGCGGTGTTCGACGGAGAGCTCCTCGCACTCGACCTCGACGAGGACGGGATCCTCCGGCTGCTCGACGCGCACCCGCTGGCGACGCTCGTCCTCGGCGTGATCGGGGGACAGGGATTCCTGCTCGGCCGCGGCAATCAGCAGGTCTCGGCGCAGGTGCTGCGACGCGTCGGCACCGACAACCTCGTGATCGTCGCCGGAGCCGACAAGGTGTCGGTGCTCGACCCACCGGTCCTCCATGTCGACCTGGGTGACGGCGAGAGGGAGAATCTCCTCGACGGCTACCACCGGGTGCGCGTGGCTCCCGACCGGACGATGGTGCTGCGGGTCTCGGGCGGATGACGCACGGCGAACGAAGGGAGGAACGGCGTTGGCGACACGCATGATCCCGGGTGAGGCCCACCCGTACATGGCGATCTCGCCGCCGGGGGTCGTCGACGAGATACTCGCGGAGCTCGGCCTCGACGACGTCGACGAGCTGTTCGAGCAGATCCCGGAGAGTCACCGCCTGTCGAGGCCGATCGAGCTGCCGCCGGCGCTCCGGGCGGAGGCGCAGCTCAAGCGGCACCTGACGGAGATCCTCTCGCGGAACGCGACCTGCGCCGAGAACCTCAGCTTCCTCGGCGCCGGGTGCTGGCAGCACTACGTGCCGGCCGTCTGCGACGAGATCGTCTCGCGCAGCGAGTTCCTCACGCCCGTGTGGGGCACGCCCGCCTCCGACTTCGGCCGAAACCAGGCGTGGTTCGAGTATGCGAGCCAGCTCGGCGAGCTGGTCGACATGGACTTCGTCGGGCTCCCCGTCTACACGTGGGGCTGCGCGGCGGGCAACGCCGCGCGGATGGCGTCGAGGCTCACCGGGCGCGACCAGCTGCTCGTTCCCGCCTCGATCGACGCCGAGCGACTCGCCGTGATCCGCAACTACTGCGCGCCGCCCGAGGTGCGAAACCACGTCGAGGTCGTCTTGGTCGCCTACGACCCCGAGACAGGGCGGGTCGACCTCGACGACCTCCGCGACAAGCTCTCCGACCGGACCGCCGCCGTCTACCTCGAGACCCCGTCCTTCCTGGGCGTCGTCGAGTCCGACGCGGCCGAGATCGCCGTGCTCGCGCGCGAGGCGGGCGCCGAGACGATCGCCGGCGTCGACCCGATCAGCCTCGGCGTGCTGGCGCCGCCCGGCAGCTGGGGCGCCGACATCGTCGTCGGGACGACCCAGCCGCTCGGCGTGCACATGCACTGCGGCGGCGGCGCGGGCGGGTTCATCGCCACGCGGGACGAGGAGCGCTACGCGCGCGAGTACCCGACGCTGCAGGTGTCGATCTGCGACACGGTCGAGCCGGGCGAGCGGACCTTCGGCGTGATCCTGTTCGAGCAGACGTCGTACGGGGCACGCGAGAACGGGAAGGACTGGACCGGCAACTCCGTCTACCTCTGGGCGATCGCGAATGCCGTGTACATGGCGCTGATGGGCCCACAGGGGTTCGCCGAGATCGGACGCGCGATCCTCCAGCGGAGCCACTACGCGGCGCGAAGGATCGACGAGCTCCCGGGCGTGCGCGTCCGCTTCGGCGGCGGCTTCTTCAAGGAGCTCGTCGTGGACTTCGGCGAGACCGGCCGGACCGTGGCGGAGATCGACGCCGGCCTCGGGCAGCGCGGGATCTTCGGTGGGAAAGACCTGTCGACGACGCACCCTGAGCTCGGCCGGAGCGCGCTCTACTGCATCACGGAGCTGCATTCGCAGGCCGACATCGAGCGACTCGTCACGGCGCTCGAGGAGGTGATCCGATGACCGCTCTCCGCCGCTACCACGCCGCGGTCTGGGACGAGCCGCTCGTGATGGAGCTGGGCCGACCCGGCTCGCGCGGCGTCGAGATTCCGGCGGCCGAGCCGGAGCTCGAGGCCGAGGTCGGCGACGCCGACGCCCTGGTCGCCCCGTCCATGCGGCGCGAGCAGGCGCCAGACCTGCCGGAGCTCTCCGAGCCCGAGGTGCTCCGGCACTACCTCCACCTGTCGCAGGAGACGCTCGGGATGATGGGCGTGAGCCTCTTCGGCACCTGCACGATGAAGTACAACCCGCGGGTCAACGAGGCGGTCACGAAGCAGCTCGTCGCCGACCTGCACCCGCACCAGAGCGAGGAGACGCTGCAGGGGATCCTCGAGATCGTCTGGCGGCTCGAGCAGGCGCTCTGCGAGCTGTCGGGCATGGACCGCTTCGTGTTCCAGCCCGGCGGAGGAGCGGACGCGGCGTACCTCCACTCGTGCATCACGCGCGCATACCACGCGTCGCGCGGCGAGTTGGCGCAGCGCACGGAGGTGATCACCTCGATCCAGGCGCATCCCTGCAATGCAGCGACCGCAGCGACCGCGGGGTTCGACGTGATCACGCTGCCGCTCGAGGAGAACGGCTACCCGTCGCTCGGCGCGCTCGAGGCCGCCGTCTCGGAGCGGACGGCCTCACTCCTGATCAACAACCCGGACGACATGGGGATCTACAACCCGGACATCGCGCGGTGGGTCGAGATCGTCCACGAGGCCGGCGGCCTCTGCTTCTACGACCACGCGAACTTCAACGGCGTGATGGGGAAGGTCCGCGCCGCGGAGCTCGGCTTCGACGCGTGCATGTTCATGCTCCACAAGACCTTCGGCGCGCCGAAGGCCGGCGGCGGGCCCGCCGTGGGGGCCTACGGGTGCAGCGAGCTCCTCACCCCGTTCCTCCCGGGCCCCGTCGTCTCGCGCGACGGCGACCGCTTCCGGCTCGCGGAGGCAGCCCCGCCGAGCGTGGGCCGTGTGCGGGAGTTTCTCGGCAACGTCCCCGAGCTCGTCAAGGCGTACGCGTGGGTGCGCGCGATGGGCGCCGAGGGCATCGACCGCGCCTCGGACCTGTCCGTCCTCGCGAACAACTACATGGAGAAGAAGCTCCTCGAGATCCGTGGCGTCTCGAAGTCGCACCCGCACCTCTCGAAGCGCCGGCTCGAGATGACGCGCTACAGCCTCGAACAGGTC
>DASSVY010000102.1:0-5008 GCA_035705535.1 Gaiella sp.
CTCTCCCTCCACGGTTGGAGCGACGGGCGGAAGGCGCTCGACCGAGAGGCTGCGCGACACCGCCCACGTCCAGCCCCTCGCGAGGATCGCGGCGAGCGCGAGCCCGAAGCCGAGGATGGCGAGCGCCGTGGCCCCGACGGCCCAGGCCGCGGCCAGGACACCCACCGCGAGCACGCCCACGCCGCCGGCGACCGTCGAGCCGCCGGTGCGTGGGCGCTCGCTCATGGCCCAACCTCGGTTGGGTCATGAGCGGGGAGGGGTGTGCGGAACCGGGAGGTTCCCCACGTTCTCCAGAAGGGGGCTCGTCGGGGAAACATGGCTTCCCCCACGGGAGCGAGCCAAAGGCGAGCGACGTTCACACCGGCGCCGCCGTCCCCGCGATCGCCTCGGCGACGACCTCGGTGGCCGTCACTCCAGTCGCGCGAGCCTCGGGAGCGAGAATCAGGCGGTGCCCGAGCACGGGCTGCGCGAGCGCCTGGACGTCCTCGGGCACGACGAAGTCGCGTCCCTCGGTCAGGGCGCGGGCCTTTGCCAGCCGGAGAAGCGAGATCCCGGAGCGGGGGCTGCCGCCGAGGGCGAGCCGACGGCTTTCGCGCGTGTGGCGGAGGAGCGCCACGACGTAGCGGTTCATGCTCTCCTCCACGTGCACGCGTCGAACCGCCTCGATCGCCTCGAGGAGCTCCGCGTGATCCGCCACGGGTCGTAGGTGCTCGAGGGGGGGCTCGGTGGTCTGCTCCGCCAGCATCCGTGCCTCCTCGGCGTCGGGGGGGTAGCCGATCGCCATCCGCACGGCGAACCGATCGAGCTGCGCCTCCGGGAGCGGATAGGTCCCCTCGTACTCCACGGGATTCTGCGTCGCGACCACGAGAAACGGACGGTCGAGGACGTGGGTCTCGCCGTCGACCGTCACCTGCGTCTCCTGCATCGCCTCGAGCAGCGCGGACTGTGTCTTCGGGGAGGCGCGGTTGATCTCGTCGACGAGCAGGACGTTCGCGAACACCGGGCCGGGACGGAACCGGAACGACCCCGTGGGCCGATCGAAGACGTTGACGCCCGTCACGTCGGCCGGCAGCAGGTCGGGCGTGAACTGCACGCGCTGGAACCGGAGCTCGAGCGAGCGCGCGAGCGCCTTCGCAAGCACCGTCTTGCCGACCCCGGGGACGTCCTCGACGAGGACGTGGCCCTCCGAGAGGAGGCAGAGCAGCGGCAGCCGAAGCGTCTCGGGGGTCGCGTGGATCGCCGAGGAGAGGTTCGCGACGACGCGGTCGGCCAACGCCGACGCGTCGGCGGGCGCGCCTACACCGAGCGGAGCGATCGGCTCGGTCACGGCCGCTCTCCCAGCAGGCGCTCGACCTCGTCGAGGATCGCGTCCGCGATCTCGCGCTTCGGCGCCTTCGCGATCGTCCGCTCGCCGCCGCGCAAGACGAGCACGACCTCGTTGTCCTCGGCCTCGAAGCCGACGTCGTCGCGCCCCACGTCGTTGTAGACGACCAGATCCACGTTCTTGTCGGTCAGCATCGCGCGCTTGCGGGCGAGGCCGTCCTCCCCGCTCTCGGCGCCGAAGGCGACGAGCACCTGGCCGTCGCGCCGTGCCGCGCCGAGCGCCCGGGCGACGTCCGGGGTCGGGACGAGATCGACCGTCCACCGTTCGCCGTCCTTCGGCCGCTTTCCGCCGAGCGCTTCGGCAGGCCGGTAGTCGGAGACGGCCGCTGCCATCAGCACGACGTCCGCGTCGCCTCGCGCGAGCGCCTCACGCCGCAGGTCCGAGGCGGTCGGCGTCGGCACCACCTCGACGCCGGCGGGCGCTGGGACCTGGAGGTTGGCCGCGAGCAGGGTCACTCGCGCGCCGCGGTCCCGGGCGGCCTCCGCGAGCGCGACACCCATCCGCCCGGAGGAGCGGTTTCCGACGAAGCGGACCTGGTCGAGCGGCTCCCGCGTGCCGCCGGCGGTGACGAGCACGTGCCGCGCCGAGAGCGACGAGAGAGCCGCCTGCGGCCCGTCCCCGCCGAGCAGCGCCTCGACGCGAGCCGCGATCTCCCCGGGCTCGCTCATCCGCCCCGTCCCGACGAGGCCCTCGGCCAGTTCTCCCTCCGCCGGGCCGACCACCTCCGCTCCGCGCTCGACGAGGAGCGTCAGGTTCTCCTGCGTCGCGGGGTGCTCCCACATCGCGGTGTTCATCGCCGGGGCGACGACGAGCGGGCCCCGATGGGCCAGGGCCGTCTCGGTCAGAAGATCGTCGGCGTGCCCGTGCGCGAGACGCGCGAGGGTGTTCGCGGTGAGCGGCGCGACGACGAGAACGTCCGCCGCCGCGAGGTGCGGATACGGGTCGGCCGGCCGCTCCTTGCGGGCGAGCGCCCAGAACGTCTCCGCCGCGACGAACCGCTCCGCGCCCGCCGTGGTGATGGGCGTGACGTCGTGCCCCGCGCGGACGAGCAGCCGCACGAGCTCGCACGCCTTGTAGGCGGCGATTCCGCCGGTGACCCCCACGAAGATGCGCGCCACGGGCACATTGTGCCCGCCGACGAGCGGATCCCTACTGCGGCGTCGCCGAGTAGGAGAAGCTCAGCTTGCCGCGCGCGATCTCCTCCATTGCCATCGTGAGGTAGTTCTTCGAGCGCGACTCTACGAGCGGCGGCGGCGCGTCTTCCAGGCCGATGCCCTCGCCGAGCTGATGGTGGTAGTTGTTGATCTGCCTCGCGCGCTTCGCGGACACGATCACCAACGCGTACCGGGACGTCGCTTCGCCGTCGGTCTGCGTGTGCGAGAGGAGCTCGTCGATCCTGGGCTCGATCATCGACGGAGCATGGTACCTGCGAGCACCAGCTCCCGTTCGACGATGGCGGAAAGCACCTCGGCGGCGCGCACCACGTCGTCGTTTCGCACCATGTAGCGGAACTTGTGCGCCTGCTCCAGCTGATGCCGGGCAAGCGCGATCCGGTCCTCGATCTCACCGGTCGACTCCGTCGCGCGCTCGCGGAGCCGCCGCTCGAGCTCCGCAACGTCCGCGGCGATGAAGATCGTGCATGCCGTCGGCATCTCGGCCTGCACGCGAAGCGCGCCCTTGAGCTCGAGCTCCAGTACGCAGACCCGGCCGTGCGCCGCGATCCGGTCGATCTCGGAGCGCAGTGTCCCGTAGCGCCAGCGCGACACGTACTCGACCCACTCCAGGAACCCACCCTCGCCCTCGCGGCGGGTGAACTCGTCCTCCGTGAGGAACCAGTACTCGCGGCCGTCCTCCTCCCCGGGACGGAGAGGGCGCGTGGTCGCCGAGACGGCTACCTCGAGGTCGGGGATCCGCTCGGCGAGCGTGCGGATCAGCGTCCCCTTCCCGGCGCCTGACGGACCGGTGACGACGAAGACCGGGCTCGACTCGCTCATGCCGCTCGCCGGCCGTGCCGCTGCCGGCGGCCGGGGCTCACCTGTGGTTGAACAGGTTGACGAGCTCCGCGCGCTGGCGCTCCGAGAGCCCGCCGACGGTCTTGGACTGGCTGATGCGGCACTGGTTCAGGAGCCGCGCGGCCTTCACGCGGCCGAACTTCGGGACTGCCATCAGCATGTCGAAGACCTTCGCGGTCGAGACGTACTCGGGAGGGTCGAGGAGGATCGACTCGATGTGCACCCGACCGTCCTTCAGGTCCCGCTTCAGCTGGGCACGCCGGACCCGAATGTCGTTCGCACGTTGGAGGGCTTCCATCCGCTGGTCGAGTGAGCGGGCCGGTGCCTGGGCGTGCGTCTTCGACGTGACCATTGAGCGGACGAGTCTAGCAAGCTGCGGGCGTGAATCAAGCAGTACCGTTCGAAGCGATTTGCAGGCTTTTTCCCGAATTGACAACGGAGATCGACCGCGCATCGGCCGGGTCCTCGAACCCCCGGGCGGCAGCCTCGGCCCCGAGCTCCTCTCTCACACGCGCCGGCGCGAGCGGATCCGAGAAGAGGCTCGTCCCGAGCGCGACGGCGCTCGCCCCCACGCCAACGAGCTCGAGCGCGTGGAGCCCCGTGGACACTCCCCCCATGCCGACGATGGGCACGTCGACCGCGTTCGCGCACGCGTAGACGCAGGCGAGGGCGATCGGCCGGAGCGCCTCGCCCGAGTAGCCGCCGACGGCCCGCGCCAGCCGAGGCCGGAGCGTGACGGGGTCGAGCGCGAGCCCGCGGATCGTGTTGACGAGCGACAGCCCGTCCGCGCCCGCATCGACAACGGCCCGGGCCCCCGCGGCGACGTCCCACTGGGCCGGAGAAAGCTTCGCGTAGAGCGGCATTTTCGTCGCGGCCCGCGCGGCGGCGACGAGCTCGGCGGAGGTCTCGGGCGCCTCGTCCACATTCGGACACGAGAGGTTCAGCTCGATCGCCGCGACGCTCGGCTCCCTGTCGAGCCGTGCGCAGCAGAGAGCGAAGTCGTCCGCCGAGAAGCCGCCGACGGACACCCACACGGGCACGCCCAGCTCTCGGAGTCGCGGCAGCTGCGTCGCCGCGAATGCCTCGATACCGGGGCCCTGCAGGCCGATCGAGTTGAGCATCCCGTGCTCCGTCTCGGCGATTCGGACCGGCGGGTTGCCCTCCCGCGGCTCGGGGGTGATCGTCTTCGTCACGAAGGCATCGAGCGACCGTGCGACCTCCGGCGCGGCGAGCGCATCGAGGCACCCCGAGGCGTTGAGGATCGGAACGCTCACGCGGCCTCGCGCAGAACGGGTCCTTCGAGGCAGAGGCGGACGTACCGTCCATCGCGCTCGACGACGCAGCCGTAGCAGGCGCCATACCCGCACGCCATCGGCGCCTCACGGGCCAGTTGAGCGCCGGGAACGACTCTCGCGAGCGCGTCGAGCATCGCCTCTGGACCGCAGGCGAGGACATCGCCCGGGTCGGCCGGCAACGCGTCGGTCACGAGCACCGGGTCGAGCACGACCGTCGCGTTGGGAACGAGCGCGGCCGCCTCGGCGTGGAATGCCGTGCGGAAGCCGAGGAGCGCGTGCGGGGCGCCCAGGCGTTCGGAGAGGAAGGGGAACGGCGC
>DASSVY010000103.1:0-3291 GCA_035705535.1 Gaiella sp.
ACGTCACTGCCTTCATCTCGACGAGGTCGACGATTCCGGAGAAGTTCTCCTCGCTGCCAATCGGTACGTGGATCGGCACGGGACGTGCGCCGAGCCGGTCGCGCATCGACTGCACCGCCGCGTCGAAGTCCGCGCCGGTGCGGTCCATCTTGTTGATGAAGGCGATCCGGGGGACGCCGTACCGGTCGGCCTGGCGCCAGACGGTCTCGGACTGCGGCTGCACGCCGGCGACGGAGTCGAAGACGGCGACCGCGCCGTCGAGGACGCGGAGACTCCGCTCGACCTCGACCGTAAAGTCCACGTGCCCGGGCGTATCGATGATGTTGATGCGATGGTCGCGCCAAAACGCCGTTGTCGCCGCCGACGTGATGGTGATCCCGCGCTCCTGCTCCTGGGCCATCCAGTCCATCGTCGCGGCGCCCTCGTGAACCTCGCCGAGCTTGTGGGTGCGACCGGTGTAGTAGAGGATCCGCTCGGTCGTGGTCGTCTTGCCCGCGTCGATGTGGGCCATGATCCCGATGTTGCGGACGCGGTCGAGCGCGACTCGTGTTGCCGTGGTGCTCATGCTCACCACCGGTAGTGCGCGAACGCCTTGTTGGCCTGGGCCATGCGGTACATGTCGTCCTTGCGCTTGAACGCGCCGCCCTGCTGGTTGATCGCGTCGGAGAGCTCCGCTGCGAGCTTCGCCTCCATGCCCTTCTCGCGCCGCTCGCGCGCGTAGGTGACGAGGTAGCGTAGGGCGAGCGTGCGGCCGCGCGGCGCAGGCACCTCGACGGGCACCTGGTAGTTCGCGCCGCCGACGCGGCGTGAGCGGACCTCGAGCACGGGAGTCACCGACTTGACGGCCGCCTCGAGCGCCTCGATCGCAGGCTTGCCGGTCTTGTCGGCCACCTGCTCGAGCGCGTCGTAGACGATCCCCTCCGCGATCGACTTCTTCCCGTCGCGCATCACGCGGTGCACGAGCTGCGTGACGAGCACGGAGCCGTGGACCGCGTCGGGCTGGACCGTGCGGGGCTGGATCTGGGCGCGGCGCGGCATCGGCTCAGGCACCGCCCTTCTTCGCGCCGTACTTGGAGCGGCCCTGGCGACGCTCGGAGACGCCGGAGGTGTCGAGCCCGCCGCGGATCACCTTGTAACGGAAGCCCGGCAGGTCCTTGACGCGGCCGCCGCGGATGAGGACGACCGAGTGCTCCTGGAGGTTGTGGCCCTCTCCGGGGATGTACGCGCCGACCTCCATCTGGTTCGTCAGCTTCACGCGCGCGACCTTCCGCAGCGCGGAGTTCGGCTTCTTCGGCGTCGTCGTATAGACGCGCGTGCACACGCCCCGCTTCTGGGGGGCGCCGCGAAGGGCGGGAGTCTTGACCTTCGTCTTCGGGACCTTGCGGCCCTTGCGGACGAGCTGGTTGACGGTGGGCACGCTGCTCCTCGGGGTGGTCGGGGCGTTCTCGCACAGGAAGGGCCGGCAGACGTCCTGTCCTGCCGCCCGGGATCGGCAATGGTAGCCGAAATCGTCGTGCCCCGTCGACCCTCGACAGGTGGTCTCCGGCCCGCGAGAACGGGGGATTCGGGCGGGTGCGAGACGAGTCGCAGCTCGGCTATGGCTCGGGTATGGCCGAACCGCGGATCGCGCACTACAGTGCGTGCGGGGAAGGTGGGGGAACCGACATCTCGAGCGGAACCATCAGCACGATCATCGCCGCGACGGCTCTTTTGGGGCTCGGCATCGCTGCGCTCGAGATCATCAGGCGCCGGAGCGAGCCGACCGCGCGGGACGACCGGCTCGTGCAGGCGGTCGACGACATGCGGAGCCGCATGGACGACCTCGGCCGTGACCTCTCGGAGGCGCTCGACCGCGCAGAGCGCGAGAGCCGTCGCAACCGCTTCCTGAGCGATCTCGGGACGTCGATCGAGTTCGACGAGCTGCTCGACCGGGTCCTCGACGCGGCGCTCGAGGTGCCCGGCTTCGACGCGGCACTGGTCTCCCTCGACGACCACGGCGGCGGCACCGCCACGACCGCGACGCGGGGCATGACGCCCGAGGAGGCGGCGCACCCACCGTCGTCCGGCGCCGGTGGCGTGCTGCCGGCGGGCCCCATCACGGTGAGCTACCGCTACGGCGCCGCCGACGCCGCCGACACGAACCTGATCCGGGGCGGCCTGTTCATGGCGCTCGTCGGTCGCGAGGGCCACCAGCTCGGGAGCCTTGCGCTCTTCTGGCGAACGCCGGGCTACGAGCCGTCGCCGGAGCGGGTGGCCACGATCGAGCAGATCGCAGAGACGTGCATCCCGGCCCTCGAGAACGCGCGCCGGTACCGGGAGGCGAGGCAGCTCGCGGAGACGGACGCGCTCACCGGCTTCTTCAACCAGCGCTACTTCCACGAGACGCTCCGCCGGGAGGCGCTCCGCGCGCAGCGCTACGACCGGCAGCTCGCGCTGCTGATCCTCGACCTCGACGACTTCAAGGCGGTCAACGACCGGGTCGGCCACCTCGCGGGCGACGCCGTGCTCGCGCAGGTCGCCGAGCAGCTGCGCAACGAGATCAGGTCGGTGGACATCGGCTGCCGCGTGGGCGGAGACGAGTTCGCCGTCGTGATGCCGGAGTCGACCGAGGATGATGCCTCGCAGCTCTTCGACCGCATGCGCGACGGCGTCTCGACGATGCCCATGCCGGGCGGGCACCAGGTGCGGCTGTCCGCCGGCATCGCAGAATTGCGCCACGGCGAGACGGCGGCCGGTCTCTTCGAGCGCGCCGACGCGGCGCTGCGGCGCTCGAAGGACACCGGGAAGAACCGGGCGACGACCGCGTCCGAGTGACTAGTGGACGCGTCCGTAAGTTCGGTCGTGGTTGGCGGTACGCAGACCGAGCTGCCCTAGGACGCTCCCTGCGTCCTCTAGCTCGTTCGCTCGGCGACGAGGCGGAGCGGCCGCGTAGGACGCTCGACGCCGCCTTTGGCCTCGAGCGTGACCGCGACGCGTGCGCCCGGCGGCGCCGGCCGGGTGAGGAGCACGATCCGCTCTGTGCCGTCGAACGTCCCCGCCGGGACCGGCGTCGCCGACCCCGCTGGGACGACCCATGCCTCGTATTCACGGCCGGCGGGTGCCGTGCCGAGCCCGTTCAGCGCGAGCAGCGCCTCGCCGTCCGGTCGCGCGACGAGCACGATGCGTCGCAGAGAGCCGCTCAGCGGCACGCGCTCGGCGTCGGGGGCGCCGAGCAGCGAGAGAGCACGGTCGAGCTCGGGCCGAGCGGAGCTCCGCGCCGCGTCGTCGTTCGCCGCCGACACGGCCGCCCAC
>DASSVY010000104.1:0-5431 GCA_035705535.1 Gaiella sp.
TTCGGCGCCAAGGCGGACGACGGGGGCGGCTGCCCCTCCGAGCCCGAGGATTGGGGAGCCGCCCTTGTGGAGCTCGTGTGCGAACGCTCGACGGTCATTCGCATGGGGGCGACGCTCGTGCTCGGGCCCCCGCTGCAGGTCCCGACGTTCGAGCCGGAGGCGGGCTTCAGGGCTCCCGGCGCCGGTTGGCCCGCACCGGGCGGGACCGCGGAGCTGGACGATCCCCTGCGCCCCGGCGACTGGATGCTGGAGGCAGGGGTGGAGGCTCCCGAGCGGATCATCGCCGCCGTCGACGAGCGAGCCGAGCTCGCGGAGACGTTCCTCCTCGATCTCGCGGAAGCCCTCGCGATCGCCGTCGATCGTGCGTGTCTGGGCACGATCGCCGGGGGGCCGGACGGGATCGACCCACTGGTCGGCGCCTCTCCGGGCGTGCTGCTCGACGGCCTGAGAGACATCGTCAAGGCGACGCGGGTCGCGCATCCTCCGCGGAACGCCGGATGGATCCTCCATCCGGACGCGCTCGACACGATCGCGCGGTTCGTTCCCGCCGACCACACGGTCGACGGCTCGCAGCTGCTCAAGCTCGACGGCGCCGACGGCGGGACGTTGCTCGGCTTCCCGTTCCTCACGACGATCGCGGCGACCGACGGCAACGACGCACGCGCGTACTTCTCCGTCGACTGGCAGGCGGCGTGGGTCGGTGTCGAGTCGTACCTCGTGGGCCTCTACGCCTCGGGCGAGGTTGCGCCGACGGCGGGTTCGATCGTGCTCCGTGCGTCGCTGCCGTTCGACTTCGCCCTGCGGCTGACGGACGCGTTCGCCTGGACGGTCCCCGAGGTCTAGCTCGACGCCGCCTGGACGACCACACGGCGCTCATGCCACGTCTCGACGCCAGGAGGCGGGCCCTCCGTCGTCAAGCACCTTCGGCCGTCGCGAACTTCGGTTGACCGCACCCCGGGAGAGCGGCTGACGCCCGGCCCGGGCCCACGCGCCACCGCCACCGTATCGGGGTACGAGGGACGAACCCGAGGAGGCGAAGGTGGACGACGTCGGTGCAATCGAGGAAACGGTGTTCGGCGGCGAGAACCGGAAGTGGTGGACGCTCGCGGCGGTGTCGCTCGGGCTGTTCATGATCATGCTCGACAACACGGTCGTGAACGTCGCGCTGCCGTCGATCCAGCACGACCTCGGCCTCTCGCTGTCGGAGCTCGAATGGGTCGTCGCGGGCTACGCGCTCACGTTCGCCGCGTTCATGCTCACGGGCGGCAAGCTCGCCGACCTGCTCGGGCGGCGGCTGATGTTCGTCGCGGGCCTCGCGATCTTCACCGCCGCGTCGCTCACCTGCGGGCTCGCCACCGGCCCGGAGATGCTGATCGGCGCACGGGTCGTCCAGGGCGTCGGGGCCGCGCTGATGAATCCTGCGACGCTCTCGATCATCACGGCCACCTTCCCGGCGCGGCAGCGCGGCACGGCGATCGGTATCTGGGCGGGCGTCTCTGCGCTTGCGCTCGCGATCGGGCCGCTCGTCGGCGGGCTCCTCTCCGAGCACGTCGACTGGAGCTGGATCTTCTTCGTCAACGTGCCCGTCGGCGTCATCGCGATCGTGGCCGCGTACCTGTTCATCGACGAGTCGAAGGACACCTCGCGCGGGCAGCGGCCCGACGTGCCCGGGCTGGCCACGTCGGCGATCGGGCTGTTCGCGCTCACCTACGCGCTGATCGAGGCGAACTCGCACGGCTGGGGCTCGGCGCGGATCCTCGGCGCGTTCGCGATCGCCGCCGTTGCCCTCGTGGCGTTCGTCGTGCTCGAGCTCGCCCAGCGACGGCCGATGCTCGACCTGAGGCTCTTCCGGAACTCGACGTTCTCCGGCGCGAACACGGCGATGCTGCTCGTCGCGCTCGCGATGTTCGGCGTGTTCTTCTACGTCTCGCTCTACATCCAGCAGATCCTCGGTTACTCGCCGGTGGAGGCGGGCGCGAGCTTCCTGCCCGCGACGCTTCTGATCGCGTTCCTCGCGCCGATCGTCGGGAAGCAGTCCGACCGGATCGGGTCGCGCTGGCTGACCGGCGGCGGGATGCTCCTTGCCGCGGTGTCGCTCCTGATCTTCTCCCGGCTCGACACCGGCTCGAGCTACTGGGACATCCTGCCCGGCCTGCTGTTCCTCGGGGTCGGGATGGCGTTGACGATGACGCCGACCACGGCGGCCGCGATGAGCTCCGTGCCGCGCGACCAGGCGGGCGTCGGCTCGGCCGTGCTGAACAGCATGCGCCAGGTGGGCGGCTCGCTCGGGATCGCGGTGACCGGCGCGATCGTCGCGCACGTCAGCGCAGGCTCGCTCGCGGACGGCAACAGCCGGCCGGTCGCGTTCGTCGACGGGTTCCAGAGAGGTCTCGAGGTCGCGGCGGCGATCGCGGTGGCCGGAGCGGTCATCGCCGTCGCGACCATGCGCTCTCACAGCCAGCGCCGGCAGGACGAGATCCAGCTCGAGGAGCCGACGCTCCAGGAAGCGGCTTGAAAGCAAAGCGCGGCGCCCGCCGAGTCGGGCGGGCGCCGCGACCGGAACGCGGTCAGCCGCGCTTCACCGTGACAGCGGTGCCGTAGGCGGCGACCTCGGTCATGTTGCCGCCGAGCTCGTTACAGTCGAAGCGCATTGCGATCACGGCGTTCGCGCCGACGTCGCGAGTTGCGTCGCGTAGCCGCTCCACCGCCTGCAGCCGGCTGTCCGCGAGCATCTTCGTATAGCCCTTCACCTCGCCGCCGACGAGGCCCTTGAGCTGCGCGCCGATGTCCGAGCCGATGTTCCTGCTCCGCACGGTGAGGCCGAAGACCTCGCCGAACACCTCGTCCACGTGATAGCCGGGCAGGTCGTTCATCGTCGTCACCACGATCTCGGACATGTGGACGCCTCCTCCACTCGGTGGTCGGTCGAAGCGTCAGTCTCGCGGAGCCGTGGGCCCCGGGGCGAATGCCCGGCGTTCGCGCCGGACACCCGCCCCGTGCACGAGCGCGCCTAGGAAGCAGCGAGCTCGCTGACGTACGTCGGCGCCCAGGGGGTGCCGAAGCCCGTGGTCATGTCCCAACCGGCCAGCGTCGGCCAGCCGGGAACCGGGCCGACCGTCACGGCGTTGCCGTCGCCGTTGTAGTCGAACAGCCTGTTCGAGTCCATGTTGCCGCTGATCACGCCTGCGGCGCCCTGGTGGAGCGGGCCGACGTCCGTGAACGCCGCGCCTGCGATCGAGTAGAGCCTCGACCCGACGTTCCCGAGCGGTGGCTCGACCAGCGCCTTGCGCCGCTCGTTCGCGAGCGCGGTGAGGGCCGCGACCTGCGGCGACGCGGCGCTCGTGCCGCCGATCAGGTAGAAGCCCTGGTCGTCAGGCGCGAGGAACGACTGCAGGTTGACGAGCACCGCGCCGTTCACAGCCGCGTTCCAGCTGACGTCGGGCGTGCCGCGATGGTCGCCGCCGATGACCGACGCGACACCGCTCTGCCAGCTCGGCAGCGGGTAGAGCGCGCTCGGGCCACCGCCGGTCGCGGCGGGCAGCCACGACTCGTTCCAGACGACGTTCAGCGGGCTCGCCGCCGCCGTCGACTGGAAGTACGCCGCGTTGAAGCTGCCGTCGGCGTTGAACGCGACGTCGCTCTGCGGGTTCCAGCGCCAGCCGAACTGGAGCTGGGTACCGCCGACCGACGTCACGTACGGGCTCGAGGCCGGCCAGCCGGCCGTCGGGAACGCGAACGAGCGGTTGCCCTTCTGCTGCTTCGACGCGCCCGTCGTGCCGTCGTCACCCGAAGCGGCGAAGAACGAGTCGCCCTTCGCGATCCCATGCTGGAACGTCTGATCGAAGCGGGAGGTCTGCCCCCCCGCCGCTCCTCCGAACGTCTGCTCGGCGACACCGAGGCTCAGCGAGAAGACCGTGCCCGAGGGGTACGTGTCGATCGCCTGGTCGATCGCCTTGAAGATGTTCGGGAAGCCCTGTACGCCGAGCGTCTCCGCGGGCGGGACGGCCAGCAGGACAATGTGCGCTTTCGGCGCGATCGCGTACGCCCACTGGACGTCGAGGGCCGCCTCCCCCGCCCACCCGGCCGCCGCGCCGGGCCCGGACTGGCCGTTGGCGTTCGGGTTGCCCTTCTCCTGCGGGTTCCCGATCGGGAAGACCTGCTCGAAGTTCGGCGCCGGGAAGGTCGGCATGAAGGCGTCGTGGAACGCCTGGAGCTCCTCGGCCGCCCGTGGGCTGCCGTACGAGTCGACGAGCACGATCGTCTGGCCCTCACCCTGCTCCGGGAGCTGGTCGACCCCGTATGCCTCACGAATGTCGCTCGGCAGATAGCAATGCAAGTTGCCTCCGGCTGCGGTGCAGCCCGACCAGCCCGGGTTGTCCGCGAGCCAGCTCGACTGGATCTTGACCGCGCCGCCGGGAGCCTCGAAGGCCGTCGGGCTGAGGCGAATCGCGGTCGCCGCTCCGGCCGGAGCGGCGGTTGCCGCGACGACCGCGAGCACCATCGCGACCGCGGTCGTCACTGCTGCAAAGGTCCTACGCACATCTCCCCCTTCTGTCGGCCCCGTGTACGGGGCGATTTGGGCGAACGGGGAACCGTATCCCCGTGCGTTGCCCCTACGCGTAGGTCACCGGTCGGAGGGCGGCCGCTGGCAAAGTGCGCGCATGGCGACGATGAAGGACCTCGACAAGCTCGCCCTCGCGCTTCCCGAGACCGAGAAGGAGATCGAGGAGGGCCGACCGTCGTACCACGTCGGCGGCAAGTACTTCTGCTTCCACCGGCGCGCCCGGCGGGACGCCGTCGACGCGGAGAGCGGCGAGCGGCTCGCCGATGTGCTCGTCTTCCGCGTCGCCGACCAGGACATGAAGGACTTCGTCCTCGCCGACGACCGCGGCGTCTGGTTCACGACCCCGCACTGGAACGGCTACCCGGCGGTGCTCACGCGGATCGCGTACCTGAAGCAGATCGATCGGGACGAGCTCGAGGAACGTCTCGTCGAGGCGTGGCTGACGCGAGCGAAGAAGCGCGTCGCCACCGCCTGGCTCGCCGAGCACCAGGCGTCCGAGTAGCGCCGCGCGGACACCGGGAAGATCTCGCGCCCGCCGCGCGTCTTGAGGGCGTGCCGCTGCCTCGTGCGGCGTGGCTCGGCACCCGGTGCGGGTGGAGGATCGGGGGGTTGGCGGCACCCCTCCGCCCGCACCGGTGCGGCACCTGGACCCGGGCCGCCTGCATGCGGGCTCCCTGGACAGGCATGAGACAATCGTGACGAGGACGGGAAGATCGCGGCGTGATCGACCGTCTCGAATGATGTGCCGCTCTCCCGTGCGGCGCGGACGAAGGGAGGCCTTCATGGAAGGCACGCTGGCGAGCACCAAGGCGGTGCTCGTCTCCCCCGAGGACGTTGGGGGACGTCCTCAGGCGGCCACCGTCTCGG
>DASSVY010000105.1:0-8170 GCA_035705535.1 Gaiella sp.
GGGCCGGCGACACCGTCGCGGTGACCGTCGGCGACATGCGGCGCGAGGTCGTGATCGTCGCGCTCGCGGAACGGCGCGGGCCCGCGACGGCCGCACAGTTGTTGTACGAGGAGACGCCCGACTCGATCGCCCGCAGGGAGCAACGGTCCGTCGACCGCCGGTTCGCCCGACCCCTGGGAGCGGATCTGGGCGCCCGCCCGACGAAGCAGGACCGGCGTCGACTCGAGGCGTTGCGACGCGCGGAGCGCCGCCGCAGCGGCGGCACCAATTAAGAGCTCGTCGGCCCGCGTCCGCGGGCGAAGAGCACCACCGCGAGGAGCGCACAGGCCGCGGCGACGGCTCCGACGACGTCGACGCCCAGGCCTCGTGCCCGGATCGCGTCCGCGAGGGCGAGCAGCACGGCCGAGGCGACGAGCGCGCCGACGCCGAGCGCCGCGACGTACGCGACACGACGGAGGTCGTCCCCCGCCATGCCACGCACCCGGTCGCGGGTGTCGAGCGACCAGTAGGCCAGCTCGACCGCCATGACGAGCCCGGCGGCGAACGCAGGCGCCACGACGTCGAGCGGGGCATCGTCCACGGCGAGCTGGGCGCCGTAGATGCCGGCGACGACGACGAACGGGATCGGAACGGCCCATTGCACGCCGAGCACGAGGACGACGCCGAGCAGGACGAGCGCAACGACGCCGATCCGTAGGCCGGCGTGGTGGACGCCGCCGCCTGCGCGGGCGAGCGGAAGGGCGACGAGCGCCCCCGCGCACGCGACCGAGGCACCGCCCGTCGCTAGACGAGTGCCCGTCTGGCGTAGCGTCGGAACGTCGTCACCTCCTCCAGCGCCTGGTCGAGCGACGTCTCGTCGGTCCAGCGCCCGACGGCGATCCCGGCGCCCTCGAGCCGCATGCGGAGGACGTCGCGCTCGAGATGCCACAGGCGGTGCGCGAGCTCGGCCTTCCGACCGGGGCTCGGTGCGAGGAGCTGCAGCGGGTCGAGCTCGACGACGACGACGTCGAAGCGACGAGCGCGGAGATCCTCGAGCATCGCCACGAAGCGCGGGTCGACGAGCGGCGTGAGTGCGACGACCAGCGCCTTCGGCGCGAGGATCCGGGCGGGAATCAGATTCGCCTCACGCCAGGTGAACGTCGGCTCGACGCCGGTCTCGAGCAACGTCTCGACCAGCCGGTACCGCTGCCCGACGCCCATCCCCGGCCGGAGCCAGCGAAGGATTCCGCCGTAGCCGACGAGGCCGACCCGGTCACGCCGCTCGAGGTAGCGCGACGCGAGCGTCGCGGCGGCGCGGACGGTGTCGTCGAGCGTGCTGCGCTCGCCGCCGACGAGGTCGACGAAGCTGTCGAAGAGAATCACCACGTCGGTGTTCCGCTCGGGGTGGCGCTCGTTGACGACGAGCCCCTGCCGCCGCGCGGAGGCTCGCCAGTTGATCGACCGAACACGGTCGCCGGGCACGAAGTCACGGAGATCGGCGTACTCGATCCCGTCGCCGGGATGACGGGCCACCTCGTTGCCGGCATACACCTGCGTCTCGCGCGCGGAGACGACCCTGCGCACGGGCTCGAGCCGAGGGTACGCCTTCACCCTCCGCGGCTCGCTCAGCCGCTGCTCCCACGTGACGAAGCGAAACACGTCGGTCGCGCGGAGCTCGACGTTCCCGACGTCGAAGACTCCCCAGCGGGTGCAGCGGAACACGAGCGGAACCGTCCGCTCCTCGCCGGAGTCGAGGCTCAGCGCGAACGCGCGGTCGCCCTCGGGGACGTCGACGTACGCGGGCACGTCGAGGAAGACCTCGAGCCGTCCAACCGCGGTGTCCGACTCGAGCGCGAGCTCGGCGTCGACGTCGTCCCCCTCGAGCGTCCTGCTCACAGAGGGTTCGAGCACCGCCTCGATGCGGGGATCGCGCGTGAACGTGGTGCCCGCGGCGAGGACGAGGGCGAAGGGTGCCGCGAGGATCGCGAGCTCCGGCCGCCGTAGCGCGAGCGCACCCAGGAGTAGGAGCGCGGCGAGAAGCGCATGGCCCTCGACCCGCGCGGTGCCCCGACGTGTCACCGGGCGGCGGAGATGTCCTCGGCGCGCGGCGTCGGGACACCGGCGAGAAGTTCCCGGACGACATCCTCGGCAGAGACGCGCCGCACCCACAGCTCGGGGCGCAGCACCAGGCGATGCGCGAGCGCGGCAGGAGCGACAGCCTTGACGTCGTCCGGCACGACGAAGTCGCGCGCGGCGAGCGCAGCGCGGCAGCGGGCGAGCTTCATCAACGCGAGGCTCCCGCGAGGGCTGGCGCCGACGGCGATGCTCTGCGACTCGCGCGTCGCAGCGGCGATGTCGACGCAGTATCCGCGCACGCTCTCCGCGACGTGCACCCGTTCGAGCGCACGCTGCATGTCGAGGAAGGTCTCGCGATCGACGACCGTGTTCAGGTCGACCTCGTCGGTCCGCCGCTCGACGCGACGACCGAGCACGTCGACCTCGTCGTCCCGCGCCGGATACCCGAACGCGGTACGAAGGACGAAGCGGTCGAGCTGCGCCTCCGGCAACGGGTACGTGCCCTCGTACTCGATCGGGTTCTGGGTCGCGATCACGAGGAACGGCGCCCCGAGGCGGTACGTCTGTCCCTCGATCGTCACCTGTCGCTCCTGCATGCCCTCGAGGAGCGCCGCCTGCGTCTTCGGCGGGGCGCGGTTGATCTCGTCGGCGAGGAGCAGGTTCGTGAAGACCGGCCCCGGCCGAAACTCGAAGTCGCCGTCGCGCTGGTTCCAGATCGACGAGCCGGTCACGTCGGACGGCATCAGGTCGGGGGTGAACTGGATCCGGGTGAACTCCATGCTCAGGGTCTGCGCGAACGACCGCGCGGCGAGCGTCTTCGCAAGTCCCGGGTAGTCCTCGAGCAGGACATGGCCGTCGGCGAGGAGCCCGAGCAGCGTCAGCTCGAGCGCCTCGCGCTTGCCCACCACGGCGCGCTCGACCTCGTCGAGCACGAGCCCCGCGAGCTCCCGGACCCGGTCGAGCTCCAGCGCCACTAGTGCCCCTTCCGGTGATGCGGCCACGCCAGGGACCTGGAGGGCATTGCTGGAAGGGGCACTTAGAGCCGCTCCAGCGAGAGGACCACCCGCTCGAGCGCATCGGTGGACAGCCCGGGCCCACGTCGATCGGCAGGGACCGGCCTGTCGGCGCGCACGAGCTCCCACGTCTCGTCGCCGAGCAGGCGCCGCGCGCGCTCCGGCTCGTCGTCGAGTGCGACGCCGCGACGGCGTTCCAGGAGCCCGGCCGCGATGAGGCGCAGATGCGGTCGAAGAAGGAAGTGGAAGTCGAGCGCGTTGCCGACGCCGGTCGTCACCTCGTTCTCCAGCTGCCCGAGACTCCGCCGTGGATCGGCGCGCCGGTCGCGCTCCCTCCGCGGCGAGCGCCGACGAGTCGTCCGCGGAAACGCGTCCCGCAGGCTGCCGACCGCGAGCGTCAGGACGACCGCACAGACGATGAGGGCGTAGATCCGGACGGCCGGCTCGAGCCTTCCCGAGGCGAACACCGCGACGCCGAGCAGCACGATCGTGGGCAGGACGAGGAGCCGGATCCCCCGCGGGACGGCGCTTCTCACGCGAGCACCCCGGGCGGGTCCACGTCGGTCTTCGCCGCGGCCGCCCGGAGCTCGTCGCGCACCTGCTCGAGCGCACCGATCGCCTCGTCCTTCATCGGCGCGTCGACGTCGTGCTGGGAGAACTTCGCCTGGACGAACAGGTCGACCAGGCGGCGGACGGCGCGGCGGTCGACGTCGAGGTGCCCGAGGACGCGCGCGAGATGCTCGTCCGGGGTATCAGCGTCCTGCCGCGGCTCGCCGTGAGCGGCGAGCACCCGCTCGAGCCGCGCGTACGCGGCGATCACCGCCCGCCGTGGATCTGTCTCTGCACGGAGATCGTCGAGCGACAGGTCGAGCGTGAGCGCGAGCTCCGCCGCGAGCTCTGCGTTCGCGGACGACGGGTTGGCGCGGCGGTTCGCGAGGACGAGCGCGGCGACGGCGAGCGCCGCGAGCACGAGCGCCGCGACGACGGGGAGCCAGGCGAACTGGAACTGGTACCCGGGGTGCCCGGCGTCGAACCCCGGCGGCGCCGCGCTCCCCTCGCTCCGATCCAGCGGGGTCTGCTGGGGCGAGAACGCGAGATGCCAGCCGCGCTCACGGACGTACAGGGCGAGCGCGAACCCGAATGCGAGCAACGTCGCGATCGCGCGAATGTCGTTCCGGCGCTTCGGCGCGCTGAACTCATGCTCGCGCCAGCGGACGACCGAGAACAGCGAGATCGCCACCCAGGCAACCGCGAGCAGGAGCAGCAGGCTGAAGATCGTGTCGAGGAGCGTGTCGCCCGGCGGGCTCGACGTGCCCGAGCCGCTCGAGGTCGACCCCCTCGCGGCGACCGAGACGATCGCGACCAGCGCGAGCACGAGGAGCACGGGACCGCCGACGCGCGCGACGCGCGAGGATCGCACGGGCCGTCGCTGCGCCATGCGCCAGAGGGTACAAGCGCGGTGCGGTTGGTGGGGCTACGCCATCGACGGCGACCGGTCGTACGCGGGCAGCACATGCTCCGCAAGCTGCTCGACCTGGTCGAGGCTCGGGATCTGCGGAACGACGATCAGGACGTCGACGCCTGCGTGCTCGTATGCGGCGATCTCCTCCGCGAGCTTCGACGCCGGTCCGTGGTGGATCAGGTTCTCCGGCTCGGTCCACAGCTGTCCGTAGTAGCGGAGGACGTGATGGGTCGCCTCGTCCAGGGCCGCCTGCGGATCGTCCCCTACGGCCACGTACGCGAGGCCGGCGACCGACGCGTCGGGCTTCCCGTTGGCCGCGAACCCTTCGCGGATGCCCGGAATCCGCTCGGCCATCGCCTCCGCGCCTGCCGTCCCGAAAAGGAACCCGTCGGCGACGCGCAACGCGCGCTCGACGGCTTTCGGCGTCGACGCGCCCGACCAGATCGGCGGCGCCGGACGCTGCACCGGCGCAGGCCCGAGCACGCCATGCTCTCGATCTGCGCTCTGCGCCTCCCGCCAGATCTCGCGGATCCGCTCGACCTGTTGCTCGAACCGGCGCGAGCGCCCCGCGAACTCAGCGCCCAGCACGGCGTAGTCGTCCTCCCGGCCGCCCTGTGCGACCCCGAGCACGAGCCGGCCGGCCGAGAGCTGGTCGATCACCGCCGCCTGCTTCGCGACGAGCACCTCGTTCCGGTTCGGGAGCTGGAGGATCGTCGTCGCGAGCAGAATCCGTTCGGTGACGCCGGTGACGCCGGCCAGGGTCGCGAGCGGCTCCCAGGCGTCGTAGTTCGGCTTGTCGATCGTGCCGAGCACGTCGAAGCCGGCCTCGTCGGCGAGCCGCGCCCAGTCGAGCATCAGCGACCGATCGGTCTCGTGGGCCATCGTGTTCGGCAGGCCGATTCCGAGCTTCATCGTCTCTCTCCTTTGTCCGTCGGCGGCAGTCGTCCGACAGTGCCTGAGCGGCTTCACCCTGGGTCGCAGCGCCCGATGCGGACGAGCTCGGCGACAACGTCGTCGAGCGGCCGTGAGGCATCGACCTCGTGCGTACAGCTCGCCCGGAGCAGCGGCTCCACCTCGCTCACGTGCTCGAGGATCAGGGCGCGTTGCTCGGCGGACTTCCCGTACTCGTTGGTCGTCCTGGTCTCGATCCGCGCGAGCAGGACGTCGACGGGAGCGCTGAGGAGGACGATCGCGTCGAAGCTCGGGTAGAAGCGGCCCTGGTTCGACACGGTGCCCGAGACGTAGAGCGTGACATCCCGGTCGCGCTCGAGCAGCTCTGCGATCCGCTCCTCGCGCCAGACGTAGCCGTCCTCCTCCTCCGACCAGTCGGTCCAGCCGGGCTCGTCCGTGTCGACCACGTCGCACCCGCGTTGCGCGAGCGCGGCGAGCGCGGTCGACTTGCCGACGCCGGACATCCCCGTGACGAGCACCGTGCGCACGCCCGAACCGTAGGCCGCACGACCGAGGTTTGGGTTCAGGCGTGTCCGGGTCATGAGACGGGGATGAAGACGACGCACAGCGGGGTGCGCGAGCTTCAGGCGGGGCTCTGGCACTGGCAGGCGGTGCACCCGGACTGGACGCCGGAGAACCCTGCCGACCGGGACACCCGCGTCTCCTCGTACGCGGTCGACGACGGCTCGCGACGTCTGCTGCTGCTCGACCCGCTGGCGGTGCCGCGTGAGATCGAGGAGCTCGTCGCCGAACGGGAGACATGCATCGTCCTCACGTGCCCGTGGCACGAGCGGGACACGCGGTCGCTGGTCGAGCGGTTCGGTGTCACGGTGTTCGTGCCGCCGCCCGACGAGGGCAGCCCCGACGTCGCATGGCTCGTGTCCGATGGGCAGAAAGGGCCGGTCTTCGAGGCCGGAGATCGCCTTCCGGTCGGTGTGGCCGCGTTTCCGGGCAAGGACGTGAACGACGTCGTGCTCTGGGTCGAGTCCCGTCGCGTGCTCGTGCTGGGAGACACGGTGATCGAGCGCGAGGGCGAGCTGCGAGTCCCCGGGGACTGGCTGTCCGACGACACCTCGCGTGAGGACGTGGCCGAGCTGCTGCGACCGCTGCTCGACCTGCCGATCGAGCTCGTGCTGCCGACACATGGCTCGCCGACGAGCCGCGCCGGGCTCGAGCGGGCCCTCGCCTGAGCCGATGTCGGCCCCACGGCTCGCCGTCAGCTTCGGCATCGCCATCCTCATGGTTTCGTGATCGCCTGGCTCATGGGGCGCAAGAGGTAGTCCCAGAGTCGCTGCCGGCTCACAGAACGACAAAAGGCCCGCATCTGCGGGCCTTTCTCAGTAGCGGGGGCGGGATTTGAACCCGCGACCTCCGGGTTATGAGCCCGGCGAGCTACCTGACTGCTCCACCCCGCGTCGCGGTCACTATCGTAGCACCGATGGTGTTCTGGATCTGTCTCGCGGTCCTGCTCGTGGGCATAGTTGCGGGGATGGCGTATGCGGTCATCCGCGGTCTCGCGCTGTGGCGGCAGATCAAGCGGACCGGCGCCACGTTCGGCGCCGAGACCGCGCGCATCGCAGAGGTCAGCGCCGGCATCCAGGAGCACCTCGACCGCGCGAGCGCCTCGAGCGCACTCCTCGGCGACGCAACTGCACGCCTGGCCGTGTCGCGCGCGAAGCTCGACGTGCAGCTCCAGGCGCTCCAGGAGGCGCGCCGGACGGTACGCAGAGTGCTCTGGTTCGTCCCCGGGGTCTGATCCGCAACGTGCGAGCCGGGCTCGGGCGGCGGCGATGCCGGCCGGCCGACGTGCCCGAGTTGCATCGGCGCACGCGACGCGGTCGGGGACGCCCCCAGTGCTCGACGAGCCTGCTGTCCCTCGCCCGGCTGGTACTCCGGTAGGAGTCGAATTACGGTGAGAGCGTGCGTGTCGCCGCCGTCGACATCGGCACGAACACCACACGCCTGCTCGTCGCAGACGTCGACCAGGGTCGGGTGGAAACGGTCGTGCGACGCGAGGCGATCACCCGGCTCGGGGAGAAGGTCGATCGGCGCCGCATCCTCCTCCCCACTGCGATCGCCCGCGTGCGGAACGTCCTCGTGGACTACCGACGGGAGGCGGAGCTGCTTCGGGCGGAGCGTGTCCTCGCGGTCGGGACCAGTGCAGTGCGGGACGCCGACAACGGCGAGGCGTTCCTCGGTGAGGTCCAGTGGAGCTACGGCTTCACCACCCGACTTCTCTCGGGGACCGAGGAGGCGGCGATGACGCTCGCCGGCGTCGCGAGCGACGGGCCGCTCGCGCCTCGGACGCTCGTCGTCGACATCGGCGGCGGCTCGACCGAGCTCGTCGTGGTCGACGGAGCCCGCGTGGAGTCGGCGGTCAGCACGGAGGCCGGGAGCGTGCGGCTCACCGAGCGCTTCCTCGTCTCGGACCCGCCGCTCGGCGAGGAGCTCGCCGCGTGCGAGGCGCACGTGCGTGCGCTGCTGCCCCGCCTGGCGGTCGAAAACGCGATCGGGGTGGGGGGCACGGTCGCCACCGCGGCGAAGATCGAGCGCGGCGGCGCGCTGTCCGTCCACGGTGACCGGCTGACGCGCGAGACGATCGCGGCGATGCTCGACCGGCTCGCCGCGCTCCCACTCGCCGAGCGAGAGCGCGTGCACGGCCTCGCGTCGGCCCGGGCGCCCGTGATCG
>DASSVY010000106.1:0-7320 GCA_035705535.1 Gaiella sp.
CGTTCGAGACGTGATGGCTGGTCGCCTTGAACCGCTCCCGTAGACCAACGGCGATCGTCGGTGCGATTCCGTCCCGGCCGACGATCGGCGGGTGCTCCGGCCCGTAGTCGATCACCGCGTCCTCGGTGAAGAGCGCCGCGACGTCCTCGGGCTCGTTGCGATCGAAGTGGAAGCAGTACCCGTGGATCAGGCTCCTGATCTCGTCCCGGTCGGTCTCCATCGCAGCTCCGACCGGCTCAGACGAGTTCGGCGAGTGCCGAATGGACCTTCGTCAGGCGTGCCTGGAGTTCGGTCGCACGGACGAGGTCGACCCCGGCGCCCTGGAGCTCGCGACGCAGTCGCCGCTCGTGGAGCCGCAGCACCAGCTCCTTCCCCGTTCGCTCGTCGAGCTCGTCCCGATCCGCGCGGGCACCCAGCTCGGCTCTCAACGCGACCAGCTCGTCGTCCTCGGCCTCGCCTGCGACGAGCGCTTCGCGAAACCGACGGTGCAACGGGTCGTCGAAATGCTCGGGTGTGAGCGCTGCGAGCTCATCGAGCAGCGAGGGGTTCCGCACGACCGCGGCGAGCAAGTCGCGCTCTCGCTGGACGCCCGCCTCGAGCAGCCGTGGCGTCGCCGGCGGCGTCGCGCCTCCGGCCCCCCGCGTTCGCGCCGGAGCGAGGCCCGCGAGCGTCTCTCGCGGGAGATCGAGCCGGTCGGCGACGAGCCTGAGCGCCTCCTGGCGCTCCGGTGAGTCCTCGAAGGGGGCCAGGATCTCACGTGCCCGGACGAAGGCCTCCTGCCGATCGCCGGCACGCTCCAGCGCGATTCGCACCCGGTAGTGGAGGTAGCTCTCCGCCGAGCCGAGACGTGCGGCGAACGAGTCCGGCGCGTCCGCCGGGTCCTCCCCCTTGGGAAGCGTCACGACGCGGACGTCGAAGCCCTGCTGCACCGCGAGCGCCATCCCGCGCAGCGTGGCCTCCTGCCCGGCCGCATCGGCGTCGAAGCAGAGGAACAGCCGCTTCGTAAGCCGCCCGAGCTCGCGGAGCTGGTGCTCCGTCAGCGCCGTGCCCATCGACGCGACGACCGGCTCGATGGCTGCTTGGCGCAGCGCGATCGCGTCGGTGTTCCCCTCGACGACGATCGCGCGGTCCTGCTTCGCGATCGCCGGCCGCGCGAGGTGGAGGCCGTAGAGGACGCTCCCCTTCTTGAAGAGCTCGCTCTCCGGCGTGTTCACGTACTTCCCGCGGAGCGGGTCGTCGTCCCGCAGCCGGCGTGCCTGGAAGCCGATCACGCGCCCTCTCGCGTCGGCGAGCGGGAACATCAGGCGGAACGGGAAGTAGTCGTTGCCCCGCCGGTTCGCGAGCCCGGCTGCCTGGATCTCGTCGAGTGCGAAGCCGCGCTCGCGGGCCTTCGCGACGAGGCCCGCGCCCGGTGAGACCCCGAGCCTGAACTCCCTGGAGATCTCCTCACCGAGGTTGCGCGACGCGAGGTACTCGCGGACCGGCCCGCCTGCCTCCGAGTCCCAGAGGACCCGCTCGAAGTACGTGGTCGTCTGCTCGAGCAGCGCGGTGAGGCGGTCGCGGCGGCGACGCGCCGCATCCTGCCGAGGTGACGTCTCCTCGTATTCGAGCGTCACCCGGAAGCGATCGGCGAGCCATTCGATGGCCTCGGCGAAGTCGAGGTTCTCGGTCTCCTGGACGAACCGCACCACGTCGCCGCCCTTCCCACAGCCGAAGCAGTAATAGAGCTTCCCGACCGGATCGACCGAGAAGCTCGGTGTCCGCTCCTCGTGGAACGGGCACCGGCCCGTGAAGCGTGCGCTCGACGCGCGGCGCAAGGACGTTCGCGCGGAGACGACCTCCACGATGTCGGCCGCCGACTTGACCTCGGCGACGCTGCTCTCCTTGATCCGCGCCACCTAGTGCCCGTTCAGTGAATGTTGCCTCGTTCCTCGTGTGCGAGGAGCAAGCCAGGCCAGGACGCAGAGAGCCCCGACACCAGAAGGTATCGGGGCGACCGAGGACGACGCATGGCGCCGCTCATCACACACGAGGGACATGGATGACATCCCCTGAACGGGCACGTTGCGACCCTACTCCGACGGGAGGCGCTCGGCGTATGCGAGCGCGAAGCGATCGGTCATCCCGGCGAGGTAGTCGGTGATGCGCTCCTCGAGCGCGCCGTCCCCTGGTGGCAGCAGCTCGGGATGGTCCGCGAGCCGGCCGAAGATGGCGCGAACGACCCGCTCGGCCTCGCGGTGCTGCGGCTCGACCTGGGGGCCGAGGTAGACGCGCTCGAACATGAACGAGCGCAACGACAGCATCGCCTCCCCCACGTCCTCGCCCTGGACGATCTCGCCTGCCGCCTCCGACGACTCGACGAGATCGTGGACGAGCCTGTCGATGCGGCTCGCGCCCGTCCTTCCGAGGAGCGCGATCTCGTCGGAGGGGAGGTCGTCCTCCGTGAGGAGCCCGTAGCGCACCGCGTCGTCGATGTCGTGGTTGACGTAGGCGATGCGGTCGACGATCCGTACGATCTTGCCCTCCTGCGTCGCCGGCTCCTGCGGTCCGGTGTGGGTGAGGATCCCGTCGCAGACCTCGTGGGTGAGGTTCAGGCCACGCGCGATGCGGAGCGATTGCTCGTTGTGGCGGAACCCGCCGCCGAGGCGCTCTCGCAGCGCCTCGTCGAGCGCTTGCTCGCCGGCGTGACCGAACGGTGTGTGGCCCATGTCGTGGCCGAGCCCGATCGCCTCGACGAGGTCCTCGTTCAGCCGGAGCGCCCGGGCCACGACGCGCGAGATCGCGGTCGTCTCCAGCGCGTGGGTCATCCGCGTCCGGTAGTGGTCGCCTTCGGGGTCGATGAAGACCTGGGTCTTGCCCTTCAGGCGACGAAACGGCTTCGAGTGGACGATCCGGTCGCGATCGCGCTGGAACGGCGTCCGCACCCGGCACGGCTCCTCCTCGCGCGCGCGGCCGAGCGTCTCGTAGGAGCGCACCGCGCGTGGCGAGAGGGTCCACTCCTCGAGCGCGCGCACCCGCTCTGCGAACGTGTCCGCAACCCTGCCAGCGACCTCCATGACATCCAGCGTACTGCCCGTCGCGGAGCGTCCCGGGCCGTCAGAACGCGCGGGACTGGCCGCCGTCGACCACCACCGAGGCGCCGACGACCCACGAGGCTCGCTCCGAGACGAGGAAGGCCACGACGTCTGCGATTTCGTCGACGGTGCCGAACCGCCCCCACGGGATCTCGCGCTCGACGAAGGCGTCGATCGCCTCGGGATCCTCGCGTCGCCGCCGTTCCCAGCTGCCGCCCGGAAAGAGCACCGAGCCCGGAGCGACGCTGAAGACGCGGATCGAGTCCTTCGCGAGGTCGCGTGCCATCGTCTTCGCGAGACTGATCTCGGCCGCCTTCGCGAGGTTGTAGCTCGGACCGCCGCCCAGCTCGCGCCCGAAGATGGATGCGATCATCGCGATCACGCCGCCGCCGCGCGCGCGAAGCTGCGGAAGCGCGGCCCGGGAGACGAGCACGGACGAGACGACGTTCCTGCCGAGCACCGCGTCGAGATCGGCGCGGTCGACGTCCTCGAAGCTGCTCGCACCCGAGCCGCCGACATTGTTCACGACGATGTCGAGCGCGCCGAACTCGGACACCGCGGCGGCCACGACGGCCGCAGCGCCGTCCTCGGTGGAGACGTCGGCGACCACGCCCTGCGCCCGCCCCGGCCCGGGGGCTGCGGCGACCGCCGCGTCGAGCGCCTCCTCCCCGCGCGCGCAGAACACCACCTCTGCCCCCTCCTCGACGAGCCGCGTCGCGATCGCACGACCGATGCCCCGGCTCGAGCCGGTGACGAGCGCGACCTTCCCGGCCAATCCGAGGTCCACGGGGCTAGCCTAGTCGCGTGCCGACGACGCGGATCTTGCTGGCGCGCCACGGCGAGACCGAGTGGAACCGCGTCGGGCGCTGGCAGGGACAGGCTGATCCGCCCTTGAACGACACCGGCCGGCAGCAGGCGAAGGCGCTCGCCGTCCAGCTGGAGGACGACGAGATCGCCGCGGTGTACTCAAGCGACCTCCGTCGGGCGCGCGAGACGGCGGGGATCGTCGCCCAACGGCTCGGGTTGCCGGTGACGGAGGAGCGGGCGCTCCGGGAGATCGACGTCGGCTCGTGGTCGGGACTGACCCGGGACGAGGTCCGTGAGCGCTATCCCGACGGATTCGCCCGCTGGCTCGCGGGGGAGATCGGCCACGACGGCGAGACGCGCGAGCAACTGGCCGACCGGGTCGTCGGGGCGGTCGAGCACATCGCGAACGCCCACTCCGGCGAGCACGTCCTCGTCGTCACCCACGGCGGCGCGATCAGGGCGCTCCGGCGCCACGCGGCCGGCGATCCAGGCGAGTCGCTCGAGAACGGCGCGACGTTCGCGCTCGCGCTCGTCGAGGGCGAGCTCGTCGTCCACGACGCGTGAACCGTCTCGCCCGTCTCGACAAGTGGCATTCGACGTGAGACGCGCCGATCCTGTCTGGCCCGGGCAATGTGTCCGCGCAGACCGCGTAGCCGACACGGAGCTCGTCAGGCGCGATCCTCAAGAGTGCGGGGACGGCGTGGCAGCTGCCGCCGGTTCCAGGCTCTTCGCCACCACGGTCCATCCGAAGGGAAAGTTGTGACGCTGTCGCCTGGGCGGTGGAACCACTTCGGTCAGCACGAATAGGCCAGAACCGAGCAACGCACTCAGCTCTGTCGGGTTGTAGTAGACGACGGTCAATGGTCGGTCGCGGCGCGACAGGGATGAGGCCAGACCACGGAGGAACACCCGGAAAGGTTCACCTCGGAAAGGGTTGTGGAGAAATATCACCGACACGTCGTCGGGAATCGAGTAGTCGACGATGTCGCATTGGACCAGCTCGACTGGGCAACGAAGCTGCGATCTGCTCGCCTCCACATTCATCTGTGCCGTCTCGTGCAGTTCTGGGACCAACTCGACGCCGACCACCCGTCCAAAGTTGTAGTTGCGTGCCGCCTCCAACAAGATCCGGCCCTTGCCGGATCCCGCATCGAGGAACACGTCGGAATCGGTCACGTCGGTCGCCCGAAGCGCCCGTCGGAGTGTGCCCCTGTTTGACGCGACGTAGAGAATGCGTTCCGCATCGTGGATCGGCAGATGGACGAGGCCACCCGTGTCGATGCCGCCTCTCTCGTAGATCAATGTCCCCACCTTACGGCGGACGGCCGCGGGAACTGCCTTCATCCCGCGACCCTGCTCGTGTCGCCGGCGTGGTGACCATCACGATCGGCCCGCTCGGAGTGTCGGCGGTCGACCGGTGGCGTGGCGCCTCTCCGGCTCGCCGACCCCGCGAACGTGGTCCGGGCAACGAGACCTAGGATCTTCGGGGCCGTCAGCGCGACCCCACCCCACAGGCTGAGACGCATAGCCGCTCCTCGCCAGTTCAGCAGGTCTCCCGACCTGGCGTTCACCAGACATATAGCACCCTCAGTCCAAAACACCAGTGCCGGGCCTCCGCCCAGCCTCTCGTGAGTCGGCGCCTCTCACTCGTCTGGTACCCGGCCTTCCAGACTGGACAACTACGAATGCCGCCACGCGGCGGCCCTTCGCTCCTTCGCTGCCGTTCCTTGTGCGACACGAGCGTCAGGCTTCCGACGGCCTTGGATCGACGCCCGCGACGCACCCCCGAACGGACGACCTCGTCGAGACCACACCGAGACCACACCAGCGACTCGTCCCACGGCATCCACGACGAGGACAACCGCTTGAAATAGCGGGTTTGGCTACGCTCCCCGCCGTGGAGGACTACACGAACAAGTACAAAGGCGAGCAGGTCGAGCTCGCGCTCTTCGGCGGCGAGTACCAGGAGGGCGTGCTGACCGCGTACTGCTCGATCGAGGACGTCCCCCACGTCGAGCTGAACGGCCACATCCTCGTGCCGCTCCAGAACGTCGCAAGCCTCCATTGCTCGAGCCGATGCGACGCGCCCGAGCCCGACTGGCCGCCGCGCGGGCTGGAGGAGCTCGATCGGGACGACAGGCCGGACGACGAGGACGACGACGGCTGAGGCACCCAGCGTGCGCGGCGCGGTCGCACGCAACATCCTCAAGGCCTGGATCCTCGCCGCGATCCTCGCCGCGATCTTCGCAGGTATCGGCTGGCTTCTCGCCGACGAGCGCGGTGCCGCGCTGTTCGCCTTCGCGTCACTCCTCGCGGCCGCCGGCGCGTACGCCGTCGGGGATCGCGCGCTCCTCGGGATGCTCGGCGCACGCCAGTACGCCCTCGCCGAGGATCCGCTGCTCCGCTCGACGGTCGACCGGCTGGCGGGGAATGTCGGGATCGCGCCGCCTCGCCTCCAGCTGCTCGACGACGGGTTTCCCCGAGCGTTCGTCGTCGGTCGCAGTCCGCGCAGCTCCACGCTGGCGGTCAGCACCGGTCTCATGACCGCCCTCACTCCGGGCGAGCTGGACGCCGTCCTGGCACACGAGCTGGCGCACGTCCGAACCCGCGACGTCCTCACGCAGACTCAGGTCGTGCTCCTCGCGACGACGTTGCTCGAGCTGTCCCGCATCGGCGGGTTCCTGTCTCGGTTCCTCGTCGTGATCCTCGCTCCCGTCGGGGCGGCGTTCACGCACCTCCTGCTCTCCCAGCGGCGTGAGCTCGCCGCCGACGCGATCGCCGCGGGCATCGTCGACCCGCACGATCTCGCCGACGCGCTGCTTCGCCTCGACCGGGCGGCAGAGTTGGTGGACTTCCATGCGTCGCCGACGACGGAGCCCCTCTACACCGCCAGCCCGTTCGACCACACCGACCGCATCGCGCGCATGTTCGTCACGCACCCGCCGCTAGCGGACCGTGTCGCAAGACTGAGGGGTTGAAAAGCCTCCGCACGCCGCACTGCGTCGCGGCCGGAGGCCGGCTTGGCCGGCCCGGGAGGCCGAGCCAGCTCGGCGTTGGCGTGCGCAGAAGAAGGGGGTCGGCGGGGGAAACATGGTTTCCCCCGCCTCGAAAAAACCGGCGGCATCCTACTCTCCCGGGGGCGTGAGCCCCAAGTACCATCGGCGCGAGCGGGCTTGACTTCTCTGTTCGGAATGGGAAGAGGTATTTCCCCGTCGCTATGACCGCCGAACTGTCAAAGGTCGCGCTCACCGGCTTGAGACCGAGCCCGCGATACCTTCAAAACTCCATAGCAACCCATCGTGTTCAAAATCAAGACCTCGGGCAATTAGTACGGGTCAGCTGAACGCATTGCTGCGCTTGCACCGCCCGCCTATCGACGTGGTGGTCTTCCACGGCCCTTACTCACTCGAAGTGATGGGGAACCTCATCTCGAGGTGGG
>DASSVY010000107.1:0-5230 GCA_035705535.1 Gaiella sp.
GTCGTGCTCGGGCCGCACGGTCGGAATCTCGGAGCGGGGATGACCGGAGGCGAGGCGTTCCTGCTCGACCCGGACGAGCGCCTCGTCAACCTCGAGCTCGTCGAGCTCGCGCCGCTCGAGCGGGGTGACCACGAGCGCCTCGTCGGCCTCCTCGAGCGACACGCACGCGTGACCGGGTCTCCGCGGGCGGCCGCGCTCCTCGAGCGGCTCGACGAGTCGCTCGGCCGCTTCCGCCGCCTCGTGCCGCGCACGGCGCTCGTCGCGGTCGAGCCGGAGGAAGACCGGGCAACCGCGTAAATCGAGGCTTCATGCATACTATGCGAATGCCTTACGTCAGCCTCGTCGGCACGGCCGGCTACACCGGCCAGGAGACCCTCGACCGCGTGCTCGGCCATCCCGAGCTCGAGCTCTACGCCGTGGGCTCCGACACCCTCGCCGGTCAGGACGCGACCGCGCTCGATCCGCGCCTCAATCGGAACGGCGGCAGGCGCGTGCCGCGGCTGATCACGAACGCCGCGGCGCTCGCGTGCGAGGCCGACGTGACGATCCTCTGCCTGCCCCACGCGGATGCCGCCGCGCTCGAGCCACCGTCGCGCGGCGTGGTGATCGACCTGTCCGGCGCGCACCGGCTGGCCGACCCGGCGCAGTACGACGCCTGGTACGGCTTCACGCATCCCGCGCCCGAGTCCCTCGGCGCGTGGTCGTACGGCCTGCCCGAGCTGTCGCCGCCCGAGGGCCGCCTCGTCGCCAACCCGGGCTGCTACGCGACCGCGGCGCTCCTCGCACTCGGGCCGCTGGCCGACGCGATCGAGCGGGAGTCGGTCGTCGTCGACGCGATGTCGGGGATGACCGGGGCCGGGCGCGGGCTCAAGCCGTCCACGCACGCAGGCTTCGTACTCGAGAACGTCTCGCCCTACCGGGTCGGGGCCCACCAGCACGTCCCGGAGATCGCCCAGGCGCTCGGGTTCCCCGTCTCGTTCACGCCGCACCTGCTGCCGGTCAGGCGAGGGCTCCTCGCGACGTGCAACGTCCGCTCGACCGGGCCCGACCTGCGGGAGCTGCTCGAGGAGCACTATGCATCGAGCCACGTCGTGCGCGTCCTCCCGGACGGCGTCGTACCCGAGTTGTCGCGGGTGCAGCACACGGACGCCGCCGAGATCGGCGTCTTCGAGGATCGGCACACCGACCGGACGATCGTGATCTGCGCGCTCGACAACCTCGGCAAGGGCGCGGCCGGCCAGGCCGTGCAGAACCTGAACCTCCTCTTCGGCTTCGCAGAGACGTCGGGTCTCAGGCTCGAGGGGGTGCTCGTCTGATGTCCGTGACGTCCGCACCCGGCTTCGCTGCCGCCGGCGTCAGCGCGGGGATCCGGCCGTCCGGGAAGCCCGACGTCGCCGTCGTGCGCGCGCTCGTGCCTGCCGTCGGCAGCGCGATGTGGACGACGAACCGGGTGCAGGCTGCGCCCGTGACGGTCTCGCGCCGCCACCTTGCCGCGGCGCAGCCCCAGGCCGTCGTCGTCAACGCGGGCGTCGCCAACGCCGCGACGGGTCGGGCGGGGGAGGACGACGCGGAGCGGACCGCCGCCCACGCTGCGGCAGCGCTCGGGCTGCGGCCCGCAGAGATCGTCGTCCTCTCGACCGGCGTGATCGGCCCGCGGCTCCCGATGGGGAAGCTGCTCGCAGGCGTCGACGAGGCCGCCGTCGCGCTCTCCCCCGACGGCGGCCCGCCGGCGGCCGAGGCGATTCTCACGACCGACGACGGGCCGAAGACCGCGCTCGCCTCGCGCGACGGCTTCGCGGTGGGCGGGATGGCCAAGGGCGCGGGGATGATCCACCCGCGGCTCGCGACGATGCTCGCGGTCGTCACGACCGATTACCCGCTCGCCGAGGGCGAGGCGGACGCGTTCCTCCGACCCGCCGTCGAGCGGACGTTCAACCGGATCTCGGTCGACGGCGACTGCTCGACGAACGACGCGGTCGTCCTGCTCGCCCATCGCGTCGACGGCGCACGCGATCGCTCCCGCGACGCGTCGTTCGCCGCGGCCCTCGAGAGCGTCTGCGCCGACCTCTCCCGCCAGATCGTCGCGGACGGGGAGGGAGCGACGGTCGTGCTGGAGATCGTCGTCCGTGGCGCGGCCAACGATGCCGAGGCGCGCGCGATCGCGCTCCGCGTGGCCACTTCGCCGCTCGTCAAGACCGCCGCGTTCGGACGCGACCCGAACTGGGGCCGCGTGCTCGCGGCCGCCGGCTCCGCCCCGTGGAACGGCGGCTTCGCGCACCTCGACCCGGAGCAGCTGCGGGTGTCCTTCGACGGGACCGCGGTCTACGAGAACGGCGGCCCGACCGGGCTCGTCCCGACCCTCGAGGGGGCCGACGCGCGAATCGAGCTCGACCTCGGGCTCGGCGACGGAGAGTGCGCCTACCTTGCGTCCGACCTTTCGTACGACTACGTCCGCCTCAACGCGGAGTACACGACGTGAGCGGTCTCGTCGTGCTGAAGCTGGGCGGGCGGGTCGCCGCCGACGCGGTGCGCGACGCTCTCGCCGAGGCCGGCCGTCCGACCGTCGTCGTCCACGGCGCCGGGCCGCAGATCACGGACGAGCTGACGCGTCGCGGGATCGAGGCCCGGTTCGTCCGCGGCCGCCGTGTCACGACGCCGGAGGTGCTCCAGGTGGTGCGCGAGTCGCTCGACGGCGTCAACGCCGAGGTCTGCGCCGCGATCGGCCCCACTGCGCTGCCGCTCAGGGGCGAGGACGTGGGGCTGCGCGCTCGGCAGGTTCCTTCGCTCGGGCTCGTCGGCGAGCCCGAGACGTGCGCTCCCCACGCCGTGCTCGACGCCGTCGCCGCGGGTCGGGTGCCCGTCGTCTCGCCGCTCGCGGTCGGACCCCTCAACGTCAACGCCGACGAGGCGGCGGCGGCGCTCGCGGTCGGTCTGGGCGCCGACCGGATCCTGTTCGTCAGCGACGTGCCGGGCGTCCTGGTCGAGGGCGAGCTCGCGCACGTGCTCCGCGCGGACGAGGCCCAGGCGGCGCTGGACGCGGGCGAGTTCGAGGGCGGCATCGTCCCGAAGCTCGTCGCGGCGGTGCGTGCCGCACGAGGCGGCGTCCAGGCCTCGATCGGCGTGACGGAGGTGCCCGCGTGACGAGAGGCGCGACCCGCGCGGGGCTCGATCGCAGCGCGGTCCTGCCGACGTACGCACGCGCAGACCTGACGATCGTCCGCGGCAAGGGCTGCCGCGTCTGGGACGACGAAGGGCGCTCGTACCTCGACTTCGGCGGCGGGATCGCGGTCACCGGCCTCGGGCACCGGCACCCCGCGGTCACCGCGGCGGCGCACGCGCAGCTCGATGCGCTGTGGCACGCGTCGAACCTCTACTGGACCGAGCCGATGCTCCGGCTCGCGGAGCTCCTTTCCGCGCGCGCGGGCGGCGCGCAGGCCTTCTTCTGCAGCTCCGGCGCCGAGGCCAACGAGGCGGCGTTCAAGGTCGCGCGCAAGGCGACCGGCCGCACGCGCCTCGTGGCGCTCGAGGAGAGCTTCCACGGGAGGACGTTCGGCGCGTTGTCCGCCACGGGACAGCCCGCCAAGTGGGAGGGCTTCGGCCCGCTCGTCCCGGGGGTGTCGTTCGCCCGCCCGAACGACGTCGAGTCGCTCGAGGCCGCCGTCTCGCCGGGCGCGGACCTGGCGGCGATCGTGCTCGAGCCCGTGCTCGGCGAGGGTGGCGTCGTTCCGCTCGAGCAGGAGTTCGTCCAGGCGGCGGCCGAGATCGCACGGGAGGTCGGCGCGCTTCTCTGGGTCGACGAGGTGCAGACAGGCGTCGGCCGGACGGGGACGTTCTTCGCCTACGAGCAGCTCGGCATCGAGCCCGACCTCGTGACCCTGGCGAAGGGGCTCGGCAACGGGCTCCCGATCGGGGCCCTGCTCGCGCGCTCCGACGCGGCCGACGCGATCGGCCCGGGAGACCACGGCGCGACCTTCGGCGGCAACCCGGTCGCGAGCGCGGCCGCATGTGCGGTCGTCGAGGCGATCGACGACGCGCTCCTCGCCAACGTCGTCGCGCGCGGAGAGCAGCTGACGACCGGCCTGGCGGCGCTCCCCGCCGTGACCGAGGTGCGCGGCCGCGGGCTGATGGTCGCCGCGGCGCTCGACCGCGAGCTCGGCCCGGTGGTCGACGCATCCCGAGAGGCGGGTCTCATCGTCCTCACCGCCGGGCCGCCACCGGGCGTGCTGCGGCTCCTGCCCCCGCTCGTCGTCGCCGAGGCCGAGGTCGAGCACGCCCTGGGAATCCTCGGCGACGTGCTCGCGTGAGCGGGAACAGGGTGAGGCAGCAGGCGATCCTCCGGCTCGTCCGCGACCGGACGATCTCGACGCAGTCCGCGCTCGTCGAGGCGCTGCGCGAGGAGGGCCACGACGTCGTGCAGACGACCGTCTCCCGCGACGTCCACGATCTCGGTCTCGTCAAGGTGCGCGCGCCGTCGGGGCGACTCGTGTACGCGGCACCGGGGACCGACGACGTCGACCGGCGCCACGCGATCGGCGTCGCCCTGCGGCGGTACGCGACCTCGGTCGAGCGCGCAGGCCCTCTCGTCGTCGTGACGACCCCGTCGGGCTACGCGAGCGCCCTCGCGCAGGCGATCGACGAGGGCCGCCACACGGGCATCGCCGGCACGGTCGCGGGCGACAACACGATCTTCGTCGCCCCGCGCGAGGGAACCAGCGTTGCCGCCCTCGCGACCGAGCTCCGCGACCACATCGACAGCGACTGAATCTCGTTAGGGGCCGCCGGGTTCGGACGAGGCGGGTTTCGGCCGCGAAGCAGGCCGCTTCAGGGGTGTACCCCGCCGCGAGGCGGGGGGTTCGCGGCACGGGATCCGCTCCTGCGGATCCCGTGCTTCGCGACAAGAAAACGAAAAGGAAGCGGCCGCTTGGGGGAGCGGCCGCCTCGGTGGTACTGGGGAGGGTGGGTGCTATCTCATTCGGCGTCTGCGCCGGAACCCTTCGTCCCTCGAAAGAGGGATATTCGACATCTCCTCAGAAGGCGTACCGCTGCTCCTGCCAGGGATCGGCGTCGTTGTGGTACCCGTAGCGCTCCCAGAACCCGGGCTCGTCGGTCGCTCGGAGCTCGATGCCGCGGAGCCACTTCGCGCTCTTCCAGAAGTACTTGCCCGGGATCACGAGCCGGAGCGGCCAGCCGTGTTCGGGGGTGAGCGGCTCGCCGTCCGCCTCCGTCGCGA
>DASSVY010000108.1:0-3247 GCA_035705535.1 Gaiella sp.
GAGGTCGACGCCGAGCCCCACCCGCGCGCAGACCGTCGCCGCGCGCGCGTCGAGGTCGCCGCCGCCCAGCGCGAGGAACCGTGCGAGCGCGGCGTCGTAGCGATTCGACGAAGCGTCGCTCGCGTCACCCGCAAGCGCGGCTGCCGCCGCCTTCAGCTCCCGCTCCGCGGCGGCGACGCCCGTCGACCGCGCCAACCGCGCCCGCAGCGTCTCACCGGGCCGGTGCTCCGGCTCCTGCCGGAGATGGGCCACCGTTGCCCGCGGCGGATCGAGGGCGACGACGCCGGCATCGGGCACCTCCTCGCCGGCGAGCAGCCGCAGGACGGTCGACTTGCCGACGCCGTTCGGCCCGACGAGTCCGATGCGCGCATCGGGACCGACCTCGAGCGACGCGTCCGCGAGGACGACCTGTGCTCCGTGGGACTTCGCGACGCCGGTGAGCCGGGCACGCATGACGAGACCTCCTGACGGGACGGGACACGGCGCCTCCGGGTGGAGGGCCGACAGGGCGTGTGTCCGCGTTCAGTCCGTCATGGGCATGCGCCGGAGCGCGCGCCCACCGTATCAGGCGTCCGGTGTCTCCGTCCCGAACGCCTCGAGCGCCGCCCAGCGGGGATCGACTGCCTCCTCTGCGTGCTCGTGCGGCTCGACGTTCAGGTCCTTCCCACAGACCGGGCAAAGGCCGGCGCAGTCGGGGCGGCACAGGATCTGGTCGGGGAGCGCGAGCGCCACCTGGTCGCGCGCCCAGGCGCCGACGTCGAGCTCGCCGTCGGAGACGTACTCGCTTCGAAGCTCTTCGTCGACACCCCGGTCGGCCGCCTCGTACTCCTGTCCCTCGACCTCGACCGCCAGGCTCGCGGGAGCGAGACACCGCATGCACGGCCCCTCGAGCCGAGTCGCGAGCGCGATCCTGAAGAGGTCGCCGGATGCCGCCCGCTGGACGACGAGCTCCGCCGGTGTCTCGGGAGGCGAGAACCGATAGGTCTCACCGCCCAGGACGAGCGGGTCGAGGACGAGCCGGAGCGACTCACGGTGCTCCTGACCGGGGCGGAGACGCAGGGCTCTGACGGAGACACGGGCCATGGCGACGAGGGTAGCGCCCGCCGTTGCTCGTCCCGAGATGATCGTTTCGTAAGGCCGGTGAAGCTTCCGTAAGAAGCTGGTTCGATCCTGCCGATCCGGGCTAGTCCTGTGTTGTCACATCGACGAAAGGACACGCGATGCGTACGACACGAAGGATCGGCGCGCTCTGGACGCTCGCCGCTGCGGCGCTCGCGTCGCTTGCGACGGTGCTCGTGCTTCCGACCGGCAGCGGCGCCGTCACGCAGGCGGCTCCGACGAACACCGCGGAGCCGCGGATCAGTGGATCCGCGACCGTCGGCTCGACGCTCAGCACGACCCAGGGCACGTGGACGGGGTCGCCGACCAGCTACGCCTACCAGTGGGTGCGCTGCCCCCGTGGCGGCGGCCTTCCGAGCGGCTCGGACTGCGCCTCGATCGGTGGCGCGACGACGACGAAGTACATCGTTGCGGCCGCAGACGTCGACCATCGGCTTCGCGTTCGCGTGACCGCGTCGAACACCGACGGCTCGAAGACCGTCGCCTCGAACGCGACCGCTCTCGTCCGGGCCGCCGACGAGGGCCGTCCCGTGAACACGCAGGCACCGGCGCTGTCCGGCACAGCGGCCCAGGGTCAGGTGCTGCACGTCACCCCGGGGACGTGGAACGGCCAGCAGCCGATCACGTACACGTTCCGCTGGCTGCGCTGCGACACGGCCGGGAACAACTGCATCATCCAGCAGGGCTTCCAGGACGACGCGTATGCGCTTCGCGAGGGTGACGTCGGCAAGACGATCCGTGCCCGCGTCATCGCCCGCAACAGCCGCGGCGAGGCCAACAAGCTGACGGCCCCGACCGCGACCGTGCAGGGACCGCAGACGCCGCCCGGGCCGGCAGGCGTGATCACGCTGCCGAACGGCGAGAAGTCGATCCCGGTGACGAGCGTGCCGTCGGACCAGCGGCTCGTCGTCGACCAGGTGCAGTTCTCCCCGAGCCCGGTGCGCTCGCGCACCGCGCCGATCACGGTGCGGGTCAAGGTGAAGGACACCCGCGGGTACGTCGTCCGCGACGCCCTCGTGTTCCTTCGCTCGACCCCGCTCGTGACGAAGAACGCGCAGGATCAGAAGACGGGGCAGGACGGCTGGCTGCAGCTGACCGTGACCCCCGAGCGCGACTTCCCGGAGCTGCGGCCGGCCTACTCGGTCCAGTTCTTCGTGAAGGCGTACCGGCAGGGCGACCCCGAGCTGGCAGGCGTGGCCGGATACCGGCTCGTCCAGGTGCCGCTCGGCTGAGCGACAGACCCGGGGGCGCCGCGCTCAGGCGCGGCGCCCCCGAATCGTCGCAAGAGGCGGTCCGGGCCCTCAGCCCGTCCCGGCGTAGCGCGAACGCGCCGCCGCCTACTGGTAGCTCTCGACGTCGGGCGAGCGGCCGTCGCGGTCGATCGGGCCGATGCCGGCGACCACCGTCTCCTGTGAGCGCTCGTGGAGCCGTTCGCGGCCGCGGCGGACCGCACCGAGGAACTTGTCGAGGTTGACCTCGAGCGTGGAGAGGATGCCGTCGGCCCAGTCCTCCATCTCGAGACGGGTCTCGCGCGCGTCGCGGCGAGCCTCCTCGACGATGTCCTGCGACTGGCGCTCCGCGAGCTTCACGATCTCCGTCTGCGATGCCTCCCGCATCGCCTGCTCGCGCGCCTCGCCGATCAGGCGGTCGCACTCGCGCTTCGCCTCGGCGAGCATCTCCTGGCGTTCCTTCACGATCCAGCGGGCCTGCTTGATCTCCTCGGGGATCGTCGCGCGCATCTGGTCGAGGATGTCGTAGATCTCCTCGCGGTCGATGCGAACCTGGTCGGTCAGGGGGACCGCCTTGGCGTTGTGCACGAGATCGTCGAGCTTGTCGATGAGTACGAGGACGTCCATGTCACGGATGGTACTCGCGGTCCCGGATGCGCGTGTGGGCCGAGGCGTCACTCCTGTGGGCTCAACGGAGCGCCCGGACGGCCGTTCGGGTACAGCTCGCGGAAGCGCTTCGCGACCATGGGCGTGACGAGGCCCTCGACGTCCCCCCCGAACGAGGCGATCTCCTTGACGCCGCTCGAGGAGACGAACGCGAACTCGGGGCTCGACATGACGTACATCGTCTCGACCTCGGGCGCGAGCAGGTGGTTGAGCCGATTCATCTGGAACTCCCA
>DASSVY010000109.1:0-3613 GCA_035705535.1 Gaiella sp.
GGTCGTGCTGAGCTCGGGCGCCTGCCGCAGGATGGCGGCGTGGAGCGCGGTCAACCACCCGCTCGGCTCGATGCCGAGCTCGTCCACGAGCACCACGCGCGCGTTGCGGTAGGCGCCGAGCGCGTCCGCCTGCCGGCCCGAGCGGTAGAGGGCCGTCATCAGCAGCCCGCGGGGACGCTCGCGAAGGGGATGCTCGACGATCAGCTCCTCGAGCTCGGCGACGACGTCCGCATGGCGCCCGAGCGCGAGATCGGCCTCGATCCGCCGCTCGAGCGCCAGCACCCGCAGCTCCTCGAGGCGGTTGGAGACCAGCTCGAGCGCAGGCTCGTCCGCGAGGTCGGCGAGGGCAGGGCCACGCCAGAGCGCGAGCGCACCGCGAAGCGACGCCGATGCGCCGGCGGGATCCCCCTGCTCGAGCGCCCTGCTTCCGTCGTGCGCGAGCTCCTCGAACCGCTGGAGATCGAGCGCGCCGCGCTCGATCCGGAGGACGTAGCCGGCGCCCTGGGTCTCGATGGCCTCCTTCCCGAGCACCTTGCGGAGACCGGAGACGTACCCCTGCACGAGATTGCCCACCGATGCCGGAGGCTCGTCGCCCCACAGGCCGTCGACCAGGCGGGCCGAGGGAACGACGGTATTCGGGCGGCAGAGGAGCAACGCGAGCGTCGCGCGGTGCTTAGGCGCCCCGAGGCGAACCGGACGTCCGTCGACGAGCACCTCGAGCGGGCCCAGCACCCGGTACTCGACCGCCATCGGTCGACCCTACTCCGCAGCTGCTGCGCCGTCCCGTTGCGCGCGACGGGCCGCTCGGTTACCGTGGCTGCATGCGCAGGCCGCCCGAGCACTTCCTCGCGACCGGCCTCGGCCTCGCGCTCGGCCTTCTCCTCCTTCCCCGGTAGGGGAAGCGAGGACGCACATACAGCCGCCGTGCTCCGGCACACCGCCGGGAGACGTACGCCTTCGCGAGGAGAGATGCCATGCCGATGCCGTTCCACCGCTACCGCCCCTACGCGACCGTCGACCTGCCCGACCGCACCTGGCCGGACACCGTGATCGACAGGGCGCCGACCTGGTGCTCGACCGACCTCCGCGATGGGAACCAGGCGCTCGTCAACCCGATGGACATCCCGCGCAAGCGGCGCTTCTTCGACCTGCTCGTGCGGTTGGGCGTCAAGGAGATCGAGGTCGGCTTCCCCGCCGCCTCGAGGGCCGACTTCGACTTCTGCCGCACGCTCGTCGAGGAGGGCCTGATCCCAGGCGACACGACGATTGCGGTTCTCACGCAGGCCCGCCCGGAGCTGATCGAGCGCACGTTCGAGGCGATCGAGGGCGTGGAGCGCGCGATCGTGCACCTCTACAACTCCACGTCCGAGACGCAGCGGCGCGTCGTGTTCAGGCTCGACCGCGACGGGATCACCGAGCTCGCCGTCCGGGGCACGGAGCTCTGCAAGGAGCTCGCCGGCCGGACGGAGACGTCGATCGTGTTCCAGTACTCACCGGAGAGCTTCCACCACACAGAGCTCGACTACGCGCTCGAGATCTGCGAGGCCGTCGCTGATGAGTGGGGCCCGACGCGGGACGAGAGGATGATCGTCAACCTGCCGACGACCGTCGAGGCGTTCCCGCCAAATGTGTACGCCGACCGGATGGAGTGGTTCATCCGCAACTTCTCGCACCGCGCCGGCGCGATCCTCTCGATCCATCCCCACAACGACCGGGGCACCGCGGTCGCGACCGCTGAGCTCGGCCTGATGGCCGGCGCCGAGCGCGTCGAGGGCTGCCTGTTCGGGAACGGTGAGCGCACGGGCAACGTCGACCTGATCACCCTGGCGCTCAACCTGCTGACCCAGGGCGTCGAGCCGGGGCTCGACCTGACGGAGCTCGACGAGGCACGACGCATCGTCGAGGAGTGCAACGAGCTCCCCGTCCATCCCCGCCACCCGTACGTGGGCGAGCTCGTCTACACGGCGTTCTCCGGCTCCCACCAGGACGCGATCAAGAAGGGCATGGACGCGCAGGAGCGCTCCGGCGCGGAAGCCTGGGACGTGCCGTACCTGCCGCTCGACCCGAAGGACGTCGGGCGCGACTACGAGGCGATCATCCGCGTCAACTCGCAGTCGGGAAAGGGCGGCGTCGCGTACCTCATGAGCACCGAGCATCACCTCGACCTGCCGCGCGGCCTCCAGGTCGACTTCGCGCAGAAGGTGCAGGCGATCACGGACGCACGCGGCGGCGAGCTCACGCCCGACGAGCTGATGGAGGCCTTCACGCAGCACTACCTCGGCGTGGTCGAGCCGTTCGCGCTCGTCTCGTACAACCACGAGAGCGGGGAGGAGGGCGATCGCCTCGCCGCGCGGATGCGCGACCACGGTGAAGGCGTCGTCGTCACCGGCGAGGGCAACGGCCCCATCGCAGCGCTCGTTCACGCGCTCGAGCAGCGGCTCGGCATCGAGATCGACGTGCGCTCCTACCACGAGCACGCCATGTCGAAGGGCGAGGACGCGACCGCGGCGGCCTACGTCGAGGCGGACGTCGACGATGAGGCCTTCTGGGGCGTCGGCATCCACCCCTCGATCGTTACCGCCTCGCTCCGGGCGATCGTGAACGCCGTGAACCGCGCGTACGCCCTCCGGGCCGCGAGGGAGGGGGCGCTGGCGGCATTCGACTGAGCTGTTACAGGCATGGCGTTCCGGGACATCTGGCGGGCCGCTCTCTCCGTACTGCGCGTGCAGTCCCGGGGGGCGTGGCTTCAGCCTCGCCCCTCTTCGTGGTCCTCACGCCGTTTGCGACCGATCCGCGCCGGGTATCGGACATCCGCGCCGACAAGGAGGAAACCGGCATGGACGCTGTCTACTGGATCATCATCGCAATCGCCGTCGCGCTGGTCGTCATCGTGCTCGCCGGCTGGTCGTATGCCCGCGCAAGACGAAGTACTGCGCTCAAGGACCAGTTCGGGCCGGAGTACGACCGAACGGTCGACTCCGCGGGCTCACGCCGCAAGGCGGAGCAGGAGCTCGCCGGACGCGAAGAGGCGCACGACGAGCTCGACATCCGGCCGCTCTCGGAGGCCGCCCGCACGCGCTACCTCGAGGACTGGCAGCGCGCCGAGCGGCGATTCGTCGACGACCCCGAACTCGCCGCCCGCGAGGCCGACAGCATCGTGCGGGGCGTTCTCGACGACAAGGGCTACCCGGACGACGACTTCGACTCGCGCGCTGCCGCAGTCTCGGTCGACCACCCGACCCTGGTCTCGCGGTACCGCCACGGCCACGACATGGTGCACGGCAACGGCGCTAAGGGCGACCAGAGGACCGAAAACCTGCGCAAGGCGATGGTCGACTTCCGCGCGGTCTTCGAGCAGCTCGTCGAGCCCGCCGTCACACCTGAGCCCAGCGCCCAGCGCTGAGGCCGAACTATGGCGGCGCCCGGCGTTCAGCCGTGCCGGGCGCCGCTATAGTTCCGTCTCTTCGCGGATGTAGCTCAGTTGGCTAGAGCGTCTGCTTGCCATGCAGAAGGTCGAGGGTTCGAGTCCCTTCATCCGCTTGACGAAAGCCCCCGGAAACGGGGGCTTTCGCGTACCGAGGGATTTCTGGGGAGTCCTAACGCGTACGCCAGC